>NZ_JBFTIZ010000037.1:0-44086 GCF_056395165.1 Pedobacter sp. 10L46_2 | reverse complement strand
ACCCTGACCTCTAAATTTCTGGTTAAACCCAGTAGGGTTGGCGCTTCTCGAAAATGCATAACCACCATTTACACCAACTACCGGATAACGCTGTCCCTTTACCTCTTTTAAACTAAGTTCAGCCACCTTTTTATTAATAAAAGCATTCTGTAGATCAGGATTCAACTGTAACGTTTGCTCCTGCAACAGGGTATAATTCAGTTTGTAATCAATGTCCATATCCTCTTCCGCAGTAAATTTAGTATCAATAGCCCTGGCCATAACCTGATTAAGCGTAATCATTGATGTTTGCAAAAGGTTTTTTTGCTGTAAATAGGCAGATGTATCGGTATTGTAGTCAACCTGAGCAGCTAAAACATCAAGTTTCGAACCCTTACCCAGCTGCAGTTTGTTATCAGCAATGGTTAATCTAAATCTCGAAATATCCAATGCACTGTCATTGGCAACAACAAGCTGTTGCTGTTTTACCACTGCATAATATGAATTAATTACATCAGCAATTGTAGTTAATATAGCGGCTTTTGCATTTACCTCGCCCTGTTTTTGCAACTCCTTTAATTTATCATAAGTAGCAAACATCTTAAAGCCGTCAAAAATGGTCCAATCCAGCGCAACACCGTAGTTCATGCTTGTATTCCTAACACCATCGGCAACTCTCTCAGCACCAGTAGAAGTGGTTTGTACTGTATTTTGTCTACTCCCGTCCGTTGCAAAACTCCCTGTAACCCCAGGTAAAAAACCGGCATTGCCAATATTGGTGTTGTTCTTTGCAATCTGCAAATCATTGTTAACCAATTTTATGTCGTAATTATTTTGCAGAGCGATGGTAATTGCCTGTTGAAGCGTTAGTTTCTCCTGGGCAGCTGCATTTTGTACAAAGGCTGCAAGAAGTATGATCAAAATAAAATTAAGCTTTTTCATGTTTCTCTTTGTAAATGGCCACTTATACATTTTCCGTTTTCAACGCAGCTATTAAAGACTCTTTTAGTTCTGAATTTTCCTTGTGTTCTTTAGACCAGAACGAATAAATAGCAGGGATAACAAACAGCGTAAGAATCAGCGCGAATATAGTACCACCAACAATCACAATACCCATACCCATCCTGCTTTTTGCAGCGGCACCTAATGCCATTGCAATAGGAAGCGCACCAATGGCAATAGCCAAACTGGTCATCAAAATAGGTCTTAACCTCGATACTGAAGCCTCTCTGATTGCATCATGAACGCTCTTGCCCTTTTCTTTAAGCTGATTGGCAAATTCAACAATCAAAATACCATTCTTAGTTACCAGTCCGATCAGCATAATGGTGCCAATCTGGCTAAATATATTCCAGCTTTGGCCAAACAACCAGAGGGATAAAAATGCACCGGCTACAGCCATCGGTACCGTTAATATAATGATAATAGGGTCTTTAAAACTTTCGAACTGTGCTGCAAGAATGAGGTAAACCAACAATAACGCAAGGCCAAAGGCAAAAGAAGTATTAGATGAACTCTCTCTAAAATCTCTCGACTCACCGCCTAAATCTGTAGAAAACGTTTCGTCAAGTATTTTAGCCGATATCCTGTCCATTGCATCCAGACCTTCTCCAATACTTTTGCCCGGAGCCAACCCCGCCGAAACAGTTGCTGCGGTAAAGCGGTTATTTCGGAATAGCTGTGGCGGACTGCTCTCTTCTTTACTCGAAACCAGGTTGTCAATCTGAATCAACTCACCTTTATCGTTTCTAACATATACAGAACTAAGATCAAGTGGATCTTTCCTGTCGCCAACCTCAAACTGACCAATAACCTGATACTGCTTTCCGTTCATAAAGAAGTAAGAAAAGCGCTGACCGCTTAAGCCCAATTGTAAAGCAGAACCAATATCTGCAACAGAAACCCCCAGGTTTTTGGCCTTAGCCCTGTCAATAGTTAAGTCAATTTCGGGCTTATTAAACTTCAAATTCACATCAGAAGTTGTAAAAGTAGGATCCTTAGCCACCTCATCCATAAACAAAGGCACTTTTTCTCTTAGCTTTTCAAAATTCTGAGCCTGTATAATGTAATTGATAGGCAAACCACCCCTACGGCCAACCGAAATAGTAGGCTGTTGCGTTACAACCACTTTTCCTTCAGTATATTTTCTGGTAATCTTGGTTAAAGCATTAGTAATATCAGCCTGAGAACGTTGCCTTTCTCCCGGGTCACTTAAGCCCATTCTTACGAACCCGCTATTTGTAGATGCCGAACCACCAAAGCCCGGCGAGGTAACCGTAATAGCCACTTTCTTTTCAGGCACAGAATCCTGAACCATTTGGGAAACCTTACCCACAAAATCATCAGTATAGGCAAAAGAAGAGCCTTCAGGTAGAGTAAGGTTCATGTTAATCGCGCTTCTGTCGTCGTAAGGAGCGGTTTCTTTAGGCAATATCTTCCAAAACAAAACAATAAGACCCAAACAAACCAAAATAATAGGAATTGCCAACCACCTTCTGTCCAAAAACTTGTTTAGTTTTTCTTCGTACCAATCATTCATGGCCACAAAGTATGGCTCCGTCATGTCGTAGAATTTGGATTTTTTGTGCCCGCTTTTTTTCATCAGGTAAGCATTTAGCATCGGTGTTAAAGTAAGCGATACAAATGCCGATATGAGCACGGCGGCCCCAATTACCACCCCAAACTCCCTAAACAGCCGGCCTACAAAGCCCTGCAAAAATATAACCGGTAAAAACACTGCAGCTAAGGTTACTGAAATTGAAATAACAGCAAAAAAGATCTCGTTAGAACCTTTAATTGCGGCCTCAAAAGGGGAGTAGCCCTCTTCTACCTTTTTAAAGATATTTTCTGTAACCACAATACCATCATCAACCACCAAACCCGTTGCCAGTACAATTGCCAGCAGCGACAATACATTAATCGAGAACCCAAAAATGTACATGATAAAAAACGTAAACACCAGCGATACCGGAATATCTATCAGCGGCCTCATTGCAATTGCCCAATCCCTAAAGAATAGGTAAATGATCAGAATAACCAGAATCAGCGACAAGATAATCGTTTCCGCAACCTCAGTAACAGAGCTCTGGATAAACCTGGTTGTATCCAACGAAACATTAAGTTTTATATCCTGTGGAATATCTTTTTGCAGCTGCTCAAACCGCTTGTAAAACTCTTTAGAAATGTCAAGGTAGTTAGCTCCCGGCTGCGGAACCAAGCCAACAGCAACCATAGGCTTTCCAGATTCCCTTAAAACAGTTTCTTCGTTTTCAGAACCCAGAACCGCGTAGCCAACATCTTTTAACTGCACTACATTGTCCGAATCATTTTTCAGAATCAGGTTGTTAAATTCATCTTCGTCAGTTAATTTACCTAAGGTTTTTATCACCAGTTCCGTACTTGCACCCGTAATTTTACCAGATGGCAACTCTACGTTTTCCCTGTCTAACGCAGTAACAATATCTTGCGATGTTAAGCCATAGGCAGCCAGTTTATTAGGGTCTATACGAATACGCATGGCATATTTCCTTTGCCCCTGTATCTGTATACTACTAACCCCGGTTATGGTTTGCAGCCTATCAGAAATCACGTTTTCAGCGTAATCACTTAGCTGCATTACATTCCGCTTATCGCTTTGCACCGTCATCGTAATTACCGCATCAGAGTTAGCATCAGCCTTACTTACAACCGGATTGCCATCGATATCTTTAGGCAAACTTCTTGCCGCCTGCGAAACCTTATCGCGCACATCATTGGCTGCATCGTCTATATTTTTATCCAGATTAAACTCTATGGTAATATTACTACTACCCTGATTACTTGATGAAGAAATATTCCTGATCCCGTCAATCCCATTAATAGATTTTTCAAGCGGTTCAGTGATCTGCGATTCAATAATATCAGAGTTGGCACCCGGATAAGAAGTTCGCACAGAAACCACCGTAGGGTCAATATTAGGGAACTCCCTAACTCCTAAAAAGTTATAGCCGATAACCCCAAACAAAAGGATCATCAGGTTCATTACAATGGCCAAAACCGGCCTTTTTATACTCGTGGTTGAAATACTCATCCTGTCGCTCTTAGTTTTTAGTAACTGTTACATGTACCGGCGTCCCTGTTTTAAGAGCCATGGCACCTGTGGTTAAAACTGTATCTCCAACTTTTAGTCCCGAAGTAATCACGATAGCTTTTGCCGTACGCGTACCCGCCTCAACAGAAATCTGCTGTGCCTGTCCGCCCTTACTTACAAATACCGTTTTCCCATCAAGTACAGGAATTATAGCCTCATTAGGAATTAAAATAGCATCGTTTAAAGTGGTAAGCGCTAATTTAATCCTTGCAAAAGCACCCGGCAGCAACTCGTTATTCGGGTTAGCCGCCAATGCTTTAATCTGTAATGTTCTTGTTTGTGAATTTATTCCCGGTTCAATAGCAAATACCTTTCCGATGTAAGATTTTGCAGATCCATCTGTTCTAAATGAGATCTCAGAGTGTAATTTGATCTGGCCTACATACTTTTCAGGAACCGCGAAGTTTATTTTAATAGGATCTATGCTAAGCAGGTTTGCAATAACACTGGCAGGGGTAATATACTCTCCAACCGAAATAGAGCGCAACCCAATTTTCCCGCTAAAAGGGGCATATATAGATGTTTTTGCCAATTGTGCACGGACCAATTGCGTTTGCGATTTAAGCGACTGCAAATCTGCAAGCGAGGTATCATACTCTTCCTGACTAATTGCTCCCTTTTGCAAAAGCTGTTTTGCCCGGGCTTCGTTAGTAGCCGATAATCGTTCTTTAGTAAGTGCGTCTTGTAACTGAGCCTGTATATCCCTGTCGTTAATTTTTACCAGCAGCGTACCTTTACTTACGTTAGTACCTTCCTTAAAATTAATTGCGGTAACCAATCCAGATACCTCACTTTTTAAAGTAACAGCCTCGTTGGCCTCAACAGCCCCTGTTATTTCAAGATCATTGTTAAAAGCAGCAGCATTTACTACTACGCCATTCACATTCATTGTTGGCGCGCCGCCTTTGGCTCCCTTGCCTCCGCCTTTTCCGCCACCTGAATTTTCGATCGCCTTATTGGCCGAAATCCTGTAATAAATAAAATAAAGAAACCCTAAAACAATTAGGGCATAAACGATATACTTGAGCTTCATATTGGCTGTGTTGACTTTGTTAGCGTACAAAAATATTCAAATATGGCGCCTCACAAGGCTTGTATTAAGGATGTTACAGCTCCATTAACGTAATATTTTACTTACGAGCATATTAAACGGTAGGTAAAATATACACTATTTTAAGCACTTTTATCTAAGTTTGGCACAGCAAAAACAACTAACTTATATTAATAAAGAATTTTTGATGAAAACATCATTAGCAGGATTAATCGTATTACTATCAATAAGTATGACAGCTAAGTCGCAGGTAAAGATTGGGTTCGAGGTAAATTTCACTGAACCACAGGCACATTACGTTGAAATGGAAATGAACATTTCAGGATTAACTAAGGATTATGTAGACGTTAAAATGCCTGTATGGGCACCAGGATCATACTTGGTTCGCGAATTTGCAAAAAATGTAGAGGGCTTTTCGGCTACTGCAAACGATAAGCCTGTTAAGTTCGAGAAAGTAAGAAAAAACGCCTGGAGAATTTATTCCGCTAAAGCAAAAAACATAAAAATCAAATACCGCGTGTATGCTTTTGAAGTATCTGTACGTACCTCTTTTGTTGATGAAAGTCATGCTTTTTTATCAAGCACCGGAATATTTATTTATCCTGATGGCATGCTAAACTTACCAAGCACTGTTAAAGTGAACCCGTTTAAAGGTTGGGAAAAGGTATCTACAGGCTTAGAGCCGGTAAGCGGAAAACCGTTTACTTATACGGCATCGAACTTCGATCTTTTGTTCGATAGCCCTATTGAAGTAGGTAACCAGGATGTTTTTGAATTCACTGCATCTGGTGTTAAACATGAAGTGGCTATGTATGGAGGTGGTAATTACGACAAGGAAAAGCTACAGGTTGATATGGCTAAGGTTGTTGAGCAGGGAACCGCTATTTATGGCGAGAACCCGAATAAACACTATACTTTTATAGTACACAACCGCTCCGTTGGAGGTGGTGGTCTGGAGCATTTAAATTCTACCGTACTTGGCGCATCCAGAGATAAATATGCTGATCCAAAAGGATATAAAGATTTTTTAAATCTTGTTGCACACGAGTATTATCACCTTTGGAACGTAAAACGCTTACGTCCGGTAGCCCTGGGTCCATTTGACTACGATAATGAAAATTACACTACAAACCTTTGGGTTGCCGAAGGTTTTACATCGTACTATGAGAATAAACTAACGCATCGTGCTGGCTTTTTTACTGTTGATGAGACCGCACAGGCGCTAGCAACAGCTATTGCCAATGTGGTAAACACACCGGGCGCAAAAGTTCAGTCGGCCGCCGAAGCGAGTTACGATGCATGGATTAAAGCATATCGTCCTAATGAAAACTCTAACAACGCCACCATTTCTTATTACAGTAAAGGTGAGGTTGTTGGTATGCTTATGGACATTGAAATTGCCCATGCTACTAAAGGAGCCAAGAGTTTGGATGATGTAATGAAAAGCATGTACCATGAGTACTATAAAAAATTAGGCAGAGGTTATACTGATGCTGAATTTAAGGCTATGGTAGAGAAAATTAGCGGCATCAGCTTTACTGATTTCTGGGCCAGATATGTAAATGGAACGGATGCTATTGAGTACAAAAAATACTTTGGCTATGCGGGTATTAGTGTTGTAGACGAAAATGAAGGTAAAATTATTCCGTATTTAGGTGTGGCATCTAAAAAGGTGGAGGGTGATATTATTGTATCGGCTGTTTCGCGTAATTCTGCTGCCTGGGATGGTGGCTTAAATGTGAATGATCAGATTGTAACTGTTGATGGCGTGCCTGTTGAGGTTGCTATTGAGAAAATGCCGGTAGTTACCAGTAAAAATGTTGGCGATGTGATTACCGTTACTATTAGAAGAGATGGTTTGGTAAGGGATATTAAACTTACCTTAAAGGCTAATCCGAATGTTAAATTGATAACTACGGTTAATGAGAATCCAAGCGAAGGAGAAAAGGCTGTAAGAAATCGTTGGCTTTTGGGAAAGAAAGGTTAAAAAACACTTACTATTCAGCGTCTGGAATAAATGCGCTGAAAAAGCGCAATGATTCCTAGACCTCTTCTTAGCAAGCATTTTTTAAGGGAATTGGGCGCATAATATGGAGCACATCCCCGTCCTCGACGACAGGAGAGATCTCTTGATTATGTGAATCGTTTCGTCGCTACTTCTTGGTCGAGAGACTCCTGTTTAATTACATATAAAAGCAAGGGCTGCGAATTCATATTCGCAGCCCTTGCTTTTATATGTAATTGCTTAATAGTGTACTAGTTAAAAAAAGTTAAATGATCTTTGTCATTTAAGTAAATGTTTATCTTGTGGATTATTAACCAATTATAACCAGAAATTATGCGCTCATTCTCTTGTTATCTTATAATGATCTTTTATTTGTTTGCTATGTGTCTAACTGCATTTGGCCAGAGCAAAGACCGTTCAATACCTTCAACAAAGCTGTCTATTGAAGCGCAAAAGAACATCACGATAACAGGCAATATTAAGCAGTTTGCTAAAAACGAAGGTTTAGCAGATCAATATGCATTTCAATACATAGATCTGATTACAGGCAAGGATGTCATTATACCAATTAGCAAAGATAGCATGGGGAATTACAGTGTTACTTTCCCTGTTAATGGTTATCAGGAAATACAGCTCACTCAAGGAGTTAAGTCTGGAGATGATATCCGCTTCGGTTTGTATTTCACGGGGCGTTTTTTTGCAAAGCCGGGAGATGTGATGGACTTCGATTTTAAGCGATTAGAGGATTATACATCTAAGCAAACGTTTAAAGGGAACATGGCTAATGCCAATAACCAGCAAGACGAATATTATAATTCATTGAGAGAAGCACAAGGTTCAACTGATCTCTTTTCTTTTGATTCCCTGGATTCCTTAAAGCCAGGCGGTTATATTCAATTTAAACAATCATTAACGGCACAATTGAAAAAAGTACTTGACTTTAACGCTAAATATTTCAGTGCTCTTAATGCCGATCCATTCCTGAAAGCACAATCGGATCTTGAATCAAAATATTTTGTAGCTAGCCATCTATTGATGGCATTACTTAAGACAAAAGAAAAAGACCCAAACCTATTACAATTTCTCGATTCAATAGGAGCTCCATTAAACAATCAGAAAGCTTTCGGAAACTTTAGGTATAAGAGTTTTTTAAATAGTTATTATCAATTTTTGGAAAGGGAAACATTTGCATCTGGTAAGGAGGTCACTATTCTGTTTACAGATTTGGTCAGGTACCTCCTAAAAGAACATATTGAGTTTTCGGAGGATGAAAAAGCACTTTGCCGGAAAATCCTTGATACAGTGAACAAGGCCTCAGAGGCAGATAGACAGTATTTTATAAACACATATTCAACCAGATTTGACCAGGAATACCTGATGACATTTAAAACAAAGGCGACTTTTGATCAGATAGCATCTAATAAAAATCGTTTTGTAAAGGATGTATTTCTGACAAGATTTCTGAGGGAAAGATTGGATAAGAATCAATTAGTAAATATCAACTCATTAATCTCCAATTATAAATCAATAGTTAGTGACAATCCGGTGAAGAAGCTGTTTTTAAAGGATTATCAACTGGCGTATGACAGGCTTTATAAAAGCAAGCTCTCTGCTAAGTCTGTTTTAAATGATGCCAAAAAGCTGCCCCCTGATGCGCTGGTTAAAACGATTCTTGAGAAATATAAGGGAAAAGTAGTTTACCTGGATGTTTGGGCAACCTGGTGTGTTCCCTGTCTTTCAGAAATGGCCAATTCGAAAAAACTCCGCAATCAGTTCATCGATAAAGACGTTATTTTCTTGTATTTATGCATCAGCTCACCAACTGAAAGCACGTGGCAAAATTTGATTGCCGGTCATAACATAGAAGGAGAGCATTATTTCCTGAATAATGCACAAAGCGCCGAATTGGGTAGAGAGTTCAATATTAGTTTCATTCCCAGGTATTTGATTATCGATAAAGAGGGGAAGGTTGCTAATGCTGAAGGCCCCTCTAGTGCTAAAACGGTAGCGGAAATTGGGGCGCTGTTACTTAAATAGAATGAGGTATATATAAAACAAGGGCTGCGAATTCATATTCGCAGCCCTTGCTGTTTTTCAATAAGGAAGATGTGTAGTTTTATCTAGAACGCGTAACGTAATGAAATGCCGAAACGCGCTGCGGTAAATTCTGTTCCTTGATTAAGGGTAAACATTGGGCGCCAGTCAAATGCAAAGTCAATTGGTGCATTTGGGATTTTAAAATCTAAACCAGCGGTAGGTCTAAGTTGAACTGCAGTTGAGTGTTTTCCAAACAAGAAATTCGGACCAACACCTAAGTACCAGTCTAATCCTCTTGCACCTGCAATTGGAGCCTGATATTGAAATTCTGCACCTAAACCAACAACGTTTCCGTCAAAAAAGATAAGGTTGGCATCAACTGCACCGTTTCTAGAGAAGAAGTGTTTTACATTAAAACCAACACCGGTTGAACCGTCGCCAGCGTCAATACGCATACCTAGTGCAGTTTTATAACTTTGAGCATTAGCCACATTTGATGTTAATGCTAGCAATGCAGTGCAACAAAATAGAGTAAAGATTAATTTTTTCATAATGTCATGTTTAGCTCAGGAAAAGAAAATTTGGAGAAATCTATCAGATGATCTTGAATGATTTATATCATACTCCGACATCGCGAACGAGCAGAGAGATAACAGTGCGGTCTGAATTGGGAAGAATGTTGAGAGCTGCTCTAATCATGAATTGTTCTTTATCCGCCTCCTAAAAATGACCCAAATCACACTGCAATTGTAAAATAATATTGATTATTTTTAGTTAAGTTTGGAAAACAAGGGGCGTAGAGGGAGAATATATGGGCATATCCTTTGTGAACCAAATTCCTATAATATAAATATTAAGCGAAGTACCATGGCTGTAACGATAACAAGAGTATTCGACTTGCTTCAATACAATTTAGAGAAATTTCCAAAGGAAGAATTTGTTAGTGGTAAAATAAACGGAAAGTGGGTAAAATACAGTACCCAAAAGTTTTGTGAGACTGTGGATGCATTGAGCCGCGGATTAATTGGTATCGGGTTGGGAAAAGAATCCAGAGTGGCAGTGATTTCGCCAAACAGACCTGAGTGGAACATCACCGATTTCGCTATTATGCAAATAGGCGCCTATCAGATACCACTTTACCCAACGCTTGCAGAACACGATATCAAATTTATTCTTGAAAATGCAGCCGTTACGGTTGTGTTTGCAGCCGATGAAGCCCTTTATAAAAAATTAAAAAACGTATGTGCAGAACTGGCTACTGATATAAAAGTATATACGTTTAATGACGTGCCGGGTGCCAATAATTGGTCTGCATTGTTAGATGATGGTGCAAAACAAACTCATAATCTTGATGAGTATCGAAATCAAATAAAACCAGAAGATATTTTAACTCTTATTTATACTTCGGGAACAACCGGAACGCCCAAAGGAGTGATGCTTACGCACGATAACCTGGTTAAAAATTTCGAGAACTCCGCGGTGCTTTTGCCAGAAGGAATTACAACGGGTTTGAGCTTCCTGCCCCTGTCTCATATTTTTGAGCGAATGGTTGTTTACCTGTACATGTATACCAACACATCTGTTTATTATGCCGAGAGTATGGATACCATTGTGGCCGATATTCAGTTTGTAAAACCTACGGTTTTCTCTACCGTTCCAAGATTATTGGAAAAGGTATACGAAAAGATCATGGAAAAGGGTAAAGCGCTTACCGGTATTAAAAGGGGAATCTTCTTTTGGTCGGTAGCCCTGGCAGAGAAGTATGAAATTGAAAGCGGTTGGTTCTATAATTTTAAATTAAGCATTGCCAGAAAACTCGTATTTAAAAAATGGCAGGAAGCCTTGGGGGGCAACATTATCGTTATTGTTTCGGGCGGTGCGGCATTAAATCCGCGATTGGCAAGAATCTTTTGGGCTGCGGATATGCCAGTATTTGAAGGTTACGGATTAACGGAAACATCACCGGTAATTACAGTAAACCACTTTGGTAATACCATGTTTGGTACTGTGGGGCCCGCAATTAAAGGGGTAGAAGTAAAGATTGCCGAAGACGGAGAAGTTTTGGCGCGTGGCCACGACATTATGAAAGGCTATTATATGCGCGATGACCTGACTGCCGAAACTATAGATAAAGATGGTTGGTTCCATACCGGAGATATTGGCGAGCTTGTGGGTGGCAAGTTTTTGAAAATCACAGACCGTAAAAAAGAGATATTTAAAACTGCAGGCGGCAAGTATGTGGCACCTCAAATGATAGAAAATAAATTTAAGGAAACACCTTTGGTGGAGCAGGTGATGGTATTGGGCGAAAATCGTAAGTTTCCATCTGCCTTAATTGTTCCTAATTT
This sequence comes from Pedobacter sp. 10L46_2, assembly GCF_056395165.1. Classification (NCBI taxonomy): domain Bacteria; kingdom Pseudomonadati; phylum Bacteroidota; class Sphingobacteriia; order Sphingobacteriales; family Sphingobacteriaceae; genus Pedobacter; species Pedobacter sp. 10L46_2. Next base: position 32,537 of record NZ_JBFTIZ010000037.1, on the reverse strand, counting down.
TGTGGCGTTAAAGGCCTGGGCAGCGAAAAAGGGAATTGGCTATACCACCGATGCTGAAATGGCAAAGGATCCGAACGTAGTAGAAAAGTTCCAGCAAATTGTAGAGCTGTCTGGTAAAGAATTTGGTAAGTGGGAGCAGGTTAAGCGCTTCGCCTTGCTGGCAAAACAATGGAGTATTGATGGTGGTGAGCTTACTCCTAAGCTTAGTTTGAAAAGGAAAGTTATTCTGGAAAAGAATAAAGATATTATAGAAAAAATTTATGCCGACGCAGAGAATTACAAAGAAGAGAAACACGCATAGGAACATTGTATTAGCTTTAATTACAGGGTTAATGCTATCTGGGTGTGTTGGAGGACAGCTTGGAAAGCATAACAGCAACGAGTATAGAAACGGAATGGTGGTTTCTGCAAGTCCGCTTGCCTCTAAGGTTGGCCTGGGTATTTTAAAAAAAGGTGGTAACGCGGTTGATGCTGCGGTTGCCGTACAGTTTGCCCTGGCAGTAGTTTATCCGAATGCCGGTAATCTTGGTGGCGGGGGTTTTATGGTTTATCGCGCTGCTTCTGGAGAAACCAATAGTTTAGATTTTAGAGAAAAAGCAGCGGCATTGTCATCAAGAGACATGTATTTGGATTCTGCCGGTAATGCCATTACCGATAAAAGTTTATACGGCCACCTGGCTGCCGGTGTTCCCGGCTCTGTAGCCGGAATGGTCGAAGCACATCAAAAATATGGTAAACTGAAATGGGCTGATTTAATTGAGCCATCTATAGAATTGGCAAGAAACGGTTTTAAAGTAAGTGCCAGACAAGCCAGAGAGCTTAACGGATTAAAGGAAACGTTTACCGAGTTCAATCCAGATGGTACCGCATTTTTGAAAGCAGGCGATTGGACAGAAGGTGATGTTTTACAGCAGCAAGAGCTGGCCAATACTTTGGAGCAGATTAGAGATCATGGTCGCGCCGGGTTTTATGAAGGTGCTGTTGCCGATAGTTTAATAGCCGAAATGCAACGCGGACAAGGCATTATCTCTAAAGAAGACCTTAAAAACTACAAGGCAGTTTGGCGTAAGCCCACCATAGGTAACTACAAAGAATATAAAATTATTACAATGCCTCCGCCATCAAGTGGTGGCATTGCTTTGTTGCAGTTGCTTAAATCGGTAGAGACTTATCCTTTAAAAAGATGGGGTTTAAATGCTGATTCCACAGTTCAATTGGTGGTTGAGGCCGAACGCAGGGTATATGCCGATAGGGCTGCCTATCTTGGAGATCCTGATTTTTTTAAAGTGCCGGAACAGCAGCTTTTAGATAATGCTTACATCAAAAACAGGATGAGCAATTTTAGCTGGAACAAGGCTACCCCAAGTGCACAAGTTAAAGAAGGGAATTTAAATGGCAGGGAGCATGAGGAAACCACACACTTCTCTATTGTAGACAGGGATGGAAATGCGGTATCTATAACTACCACATTAAACGGGTCGTATGGTGCGGCTGTAGTTGTAAAAGGAGCGGGTTTCTTGTTGAACAACGAAATGGACGATTTCTCCGTAAAGCCCGGAACACCTAATATGTATGGGTTAGTTGGTGGCGAAGCCAATGCCATTGCACCAGGCAAGCGGATGCTAAGCTCTATGACCCCAACTATTATCGAAAAAGATGGTAAACTATTTATGGTTGTAGGCACACCTGGTGGTTCTACTATTATTACTTCGGTTTTTCAAACGATATTAAATGTAATAGAGTTTGATAAAAGTATGCAACAGGCGGTATCGGCTAAAAAGTTTCATCACCAATGGTTGCCCGATGAGGTTTATACTGAAGAAAACACACTCGATAGTTTAACTATGTTAAAACTTAAGGCTAAAGGGTATAATATTATCCCTCGCGGCTCAATTGGCAGAGTGGATGCGATATTGAAAACCAAGTGGGGATATTATCAGGGTGGTGCCGACCCCCGCGGCGATGACAGCATTGCAGCATGGTAGTTTTGTATAGTATATAGCACAGTGGCTTTACCTCTTAAACATTGTTAAAGGTGGTTTTGGCTGTTTGGCCTGAGTATTGAATAATTGAACAGGAATTAAAAAGATTCTGATAATTATTTAAAAACTCGATCTATGAAACTAAGACTATTTAAATGTTTACCCGTAGCTGTTGCAGCACTGCTTGTTGGTGGTGTAGCCCAGGCTCAGGATTCTACAAGGGTAACAACTAGCGATGCAAATAAATTAAATACGTGGTCTATTGGTATAAATGGCGGTGCATTAGCTCCAATTTCTCCTTTGGGAGGAAAAAATGATTTCTCTAACTGGAAAAGCAACTTCGGTTACGGATTATATATTAAAAAACAATTTACGCCATATTTCTCATTGCGTTTAGATGGGGTAAGAGGTAAATTGACTGGTGATAATTCAGAACCATACAAAAGTGGTGCAGTAAACGATAGTCCTATCAGTGCTTTCGAAACTACTCTGGATTATTCAGCAAGCTTAAATGCTGTAGTGAATTTGTTTAATATTGATATGTTCAATAAAAACAATGCATTGCAGTTATATGCATCAGCTGGTGCTGGTGTTGCTGGTTACAAGGTTAAAACCTCTACCGGTAGTGCTGGTTTAACCGACTACAAAAATGGTGAAACACTTAATGAACTGGTTATTCCGGTTGGTGTTGGTGCTAAATTTAAACTGTCTGACAGGATAAACCTTGATTTGGGCTGGACTATGAACTATCTTGATAATGATGATCTTGATGGTTACTTCCGTGGAAGCAATGATAAATACTCATACGCTTATGGTGGTTTGGAATTTGCTTTGGGTAGCGGTCAGAAACAACTTGCATGGCATAATCCTGTAGCTTTAACTTATGATGAGGCTTTACAGGCTAAGCAAACTGCCAATGCTTTGAAAGGCGATCTTGAAGCTCAGAAAGCTGAGAACCAGAAATTAAGAGGCGAAATGAACGATCTGTTGAAAGATACAGATGGTGATGGTGTTGCCGATAAATTGGATAAATGTCCGGATACTCCTTCAGGAACTGTAGTTGATGGATCTGGATGTCCGTTAAAAGTACCGGCTCCGGTGGAAAAAGTTGTTATTACAGAAGCAGATCGTAAGGTTGTTGCTGATGCAATTAAAAACTTAGAATTTGATTTGGGTAAAGCTACAATCAGATCTAAATCATATGCTACATTGAATCGTGTTGCGGCACTGTTGGTTGAGAAAAACTTTAGTTTGAAATTAGCAGGTCATACTGATAATACAGGATCTGATGCGTTAAATATGAGATTATCTAAAGATAGAGCGGAATCTGTAAAAGCTTATTTAGTGTCTCAGGGAGCTAATGCTTCTCGTATTGAGGCAACTGGATATGGCGAGAGTCAGCCTATTGCAAGCAACAAAACTGCAGCAGGCCGTCAGAAAAACAGAAGGGTAGAGTTTACGCTTTACTAGTCTGAAACAGTATTAAGTTTAAAAACCCCACTCTATTGTTTTAGAGTGGGGTTTTTTATGATATAATATTTTGCAAATTATACTTGCAAACTAATTATTATTTCAATAGCTTTGTTATGCAAGCATAGTATTTAATGAAACAACAGGAGACAATAGACTATTTTTTAAAGGTAGTGTGGCAAAACATGGCCAACACCTATAACCAGATCGCATCCGGATTCGGAATAACGCAGGCAATTGGTTATGTATTAATTAATATAGACAAAGAGGGGACGGCGGTGTCCCAGCTTGCAGGTCTGCTTGGGGTCAAGGCAACGAGTTTGTCCAGGATGCTAAACAATATGGAAGAACTGGGGTTAATATACAGGGAAACTTCTGCCGGGGATAAGCGATCGGTTAAAGTTTATCTTACTGATTTTGGCCGCGAGAAAAGACAGCTGGCAAAAGGGGTTGTGATTTCATTTAATGAGTATTTAAATGAAAACCTAAACTCTCACGAGAAGAACAATTTGATATTATCCTTACAGAAATTAAATAAACTGACTTTAGCTTATAAAATACCTGAAGAAAACAGGGAAAATAAAGGCTAACCAGGTAACAGCTTGACAATCATTAAAAGCAAAAATATACTGATGGAAATGATAAACAAGTAAAAACCAATCCCTCGCCAGTTTATTCCAAAAAAGTACTTAACAAAATTACTACTGGTAATTTTGATGATGATATGTCTAAAATTGCAGGTTGTGATTGGATAATAGAGGTTGTTGTAGAAAATCTGGATATTAAGAAAAAAGTATTTGAGCAGGTAGAACAGCACCGTAAACCGGGTACTTTGGTTACTTCCAATACTTCTGGAATTCCTATTCATATGATGGCCGAGGGCAGAAGTGACGATTTTAAAGCGAATTTCTGCGGCACGCATTTCTTTAATCCTCCTCGTTATTTAAGGTTACTTGAAATTATACCTACTCCACATACCAAACCTGAACTGGTAGATTTTCTGATGCATTATGGCGATAAGTTTTTAGGTAAAACGACCGTTTTATGTAAAGATACGCCTGCATTTATAGCAAACAGGGTTGGCGTGTATTCTATTATGGCCTTGCTACATCTGGTTGAAAAGATGGAGCTGACGGTAGAAGAGGTAGATAAATATACTGGTCCGGCTTTGGGCCGACCAAAATCGGCAACTTTCCGTACTACCGATGTAGTAGGGCTAGATACCATGATTAAAGTTGCCAAAGGACTTTATGATAATTGTCCGGATGATAAAGCACACGATCTTTTTAAGCTTCCGGCTTATGTAGAAAAGATGGAAGCCAATAAATGGCTTGGTGATAAAACCAACCAGGGTTTTTATAAAAAAACAAAGACTGCAGATGGCAAAACAGAGATTCTTGCCCTTGATTTAAAAACACTGGAATACAGACCGCAGGTAAAAGTTAAATCGGCTACACTGGATTTGACCAAACCGATTGAGAACGTAAGAGACAGGATGAAAGTGTTTGCTGCAGGTAAAGACAAAGCAGGCGAGCTTTTCAGAGCTTCGTTTTTTGGTTTGTTCGAATATGTTTCTGACAGGATTCCGGAGATATCTGATGAACTATACAGAATTGATGATGCCATGCGTGCCGGTTTTGGATGGGATTTAGGTCCGTTTGAGGTTTGGGACGCTGTAGGCATAGCAGAATCTATTGAGGACATGAAAAAATATGGACACGAGGCTGCGGCCTGGGTTCATGAGATGCTTGCTGCCGGTAATACATCGTTTTACAAGGTAGAGGATGGGGTTCGAAAATATTACGATATCCCTACCAAAAGCTATAAAGCAGTTCCGGGTACAGAGGCGTTCATTATTCTTGATAATTTAAGGGGCAGCAAGGTGATCTGGAAAAACTCCGGTGCATCGATTATTGATTTGGGCGATGGAATTATCAACGTAGAGTTTCATTCTAAAATGAATACCATTGGTGGCGATACTTTACAGGCCATTAATAAAGCAATTGATATGGCAGAGAAGGATTACAGAGGGGTGGTGATTGGAAATGATGGTGCAAATTTCTCGGCCGGTGCCAACGTAGGGATGATCTTTATGATGGCGGTTGAGCAGGAGTGGGACGAGTTGAATATGGCGATAAGGACGTTCCAGAATACTTCTATGCGCATCAGGTATTCTTCTATCCCGGTAGTTGTCGCGCCACATAACCTTACACTTGGTGGTGGTTGCGAGTTCAGCTTACATGCCGATCATGTGCAGCTTAATGCCGAAACCTATATGGGTTTGGTTGAGTTTGGTGTAGGAGTTATACCCGGTGGGGGCGGTACCAAAGAATTTGCTTTAAGGGCATCTGATGAATATAATGATGATCAGATTGTTCAGAATGTGCTTAAGGATAGGTTTTTAACTATCGGTATGGCTAAGGTTTCTACCTCGGCTGTTGAGGCTTTTGAGCTGGGTTACTTGCAAAAAGGTAAATATTCTATTTCTATGAACAGGAGCAGGCTAATTGCTGATGCTAAGGCTAAGGCAATTGAACTTGCCGATGCGGGTTACACACAGCCAGTTAGACGAAAAGATATTAAGGTATTGGGTAAACAGGGTTTAGGTATTGTTTACGCAGGTGCTAATACCATGTATTCGGGCCATTACATCTCCGAGCATGATAAAAAGATCTCTGAAAAATTAGGTTGGGTGATGTGTGGAGGTGATCTTTCATCGCCAACAGAAGTAACCGAACAGTATTTACTGGATTTGGAAAGGGAAGTGTTTTTATCGCTTTGCGGTGAAAGGAAAACGCTTGAACGTATCCAAAGTATTGTAACTAAAGGCAAGCCATTAAGAAATTAATTTTTTGATTAAAAAAGATAAGACATGCAAGAAGCATATATTATAGCAGGATATCGTACCGCAGTAGGCAAAGCCCCTCGTGGTGTATTTCGTTTTACGAGGGCAGATGATCTGGCAGCTGAAGTAATCAGACATTTGGTGGCATCCATACCCAATCTGGATAATGAGCAAATTGATGATGTGATTGTAGGTAATGCTACGCCTGAAGCAGAACAGGGACTAAATATTGGTCGTATGATATCGCTGATGGGTTTAGATACGGATAAAGTACCGGGTGTTACCATTAACAGATATTGTGCTTCAGGCCTGGAAACTATTGCCACGGCGGTTGCTAAAATTAAAAGCGGTATGGCCGATTGCATTATTGCCGGTGGGGTTGAAGTGATGTCGGGTATGCCTTTTGGTGGTTGGAAAGTTGTTCCGAATGCCGAGGTTGCCAGGGTTAATCCGGATTGGTATTGGGGGATGGGCTTAACAGCTGAGGCGGTTGCGCGTGAGTATAATGTGAGCAGGGAAGATCAGGATGAATTTTCTTATCAGTCGCATCAGAAGGCTGTTGAAGCGATTAAAAATGGTCATCTGAAAGATGGGCTTTTACCAATTACGGTAAATGAAAACTATCTGGATGCTGATATGAAAAAGAAAACCAGAAGTTATGTGGTGGATACTGATGAAGGGCCAAGGGCCGATACTTCGATAGAGAAGCTGGCTAAATTAAAACCTGTATTTGCAGCTGATGGTTGTATTACTGCCGGTAATTCTTCGCAAACATCAGATGGTGCTGCGTTTGTTTTGGTGGTTTCTGAAAAGAAAATGAAAGAGCTGGGTGTTGAGCCTATTGCACGTTTGGTTAGCTATGGTATAGCTGGTGTTCCGCCGCGTATCATGGGAATTGGGCCTATCTATGCCATCCCTAAAGCTTTGAAACAAGCGGGTATGACGCTTGATCAGGTTGAATTGATTGAATTGAATGAGGCCTTTGCTTCTCAGTCGCTTGCGGTTGTTAGAGAATTGGGTATCAATAAAGATATTTTAAACGTTAACGGAGGTGCTATTGCACTTGGTCACCCACTAGGGTGTACTGGTGCCAAGCTATCTGTGCAGTTGTTTAATGAATTAAAAAGAAGAAAACAAAAATACGGTATGGTAACTATGTGTGTGGGTAGCGGACAAGGTGCGGCCGGTATTTTTGAAATGCTTTAATCTTATAGGTATTATGGAAACTACAGACAAAAAGACTATTAAGGGCGGAGAGTTTTTGATAACAGAAACCGCTTATCAGGATGTATTTATTCCTGAAGAATTTGATGAAGAGCAAAAAATGATTGCGCAGACTTGTCGTGATTTCCTTGCTGCAGAGGTATATCCAAATCTTGATCGTATTGATACGCAGGAGGAAGGATTAATGCCTTCGCTAATGGATAAAGCAGGAGAGCTGGGGATTCTGGGTGTATCTATACCTGAAGAATACGGCGGTTTTGGGAAGAATTTTAATACTTCGATGCTGGTAGCTGATGTTATTGGTGCCGGTCACTCTTTTGCTGTTGCGCTTTCTGCACATACCGGAATTGGTACTCTGCCTATTCTGTATTATGGAAATGCTGCTCAAAAAGATAAATATATTCCTAAGCTGGCAACTGGCGAATGGAAAGCAGCTTACTGCTTAACTGAACCAAATTCTGGTTCTGACGCCAACTCTGGTAAAACAAAAGCCAAACTAAGTGCTGACGGTAAACATTATTTGATCAATGGTCAGAAAATGTGGATCACTAATGGTGGTTTCGCTAATGTGTTTATTGTGTTTGCCAAGATTGATGACGATAAAAACCTAACCGCATTTATTGTTGAGCGTGAGTTTGGTGGCATTACCATGAACCCTGAAGAGCATAAAATGGGTATTAAAGGTTCTTCGACCAGACAGGTGTTTTTTAACGACTGCCCTGTACCTGTTGAAAACATGTTATCTGAGCGCGAAAACGGGTTTAAAATTGCTGTAAATATCTTAAACATTGGAAGGATTAAACTGGCAGCTGCGGCTATTGGTGCCTCTAAATCTGTAATAGATACGGCTATTAATTATTCGAATGAGCGTATTCAGTTTGAAAGACCTATCTCTAAATATGGAGCTATTCGTCATAAACTGGCCGAGATGGCTTCTAAAGTTTATGCTGTGGAGTCGGCTAATTACCGTGCAGGTCAGAATATCGATGATGCATATGATACCCTGGTTGCGGGTGGCATGGATGCCGGTAAGGCGAAATTAAAATCTACAGAACAGTTTGCAGTTGAGTGCGCCATTTTGAAGGTATGGGGATCTGAAGCGTTGGATTATGTTGTTGATGAAGGTGTGCAGATTTATGGCGGTATGGGATTCTCGGCCGAGGCACCTATGGACAGGGCTTATCGGGATGCGCGGATTAACAGGATATTTGAGGGCACTAACGAGATAAACAGATTGCTTACTGTTGATATGATGCTGAAACGTGCAATGAAGGGCGAACTGGATTTGATGACTCCGGCAACTGCTGTTGCAGGTGAATTAATGTCCATCCCTGATTTTGGTGAAGAGGATGATACTTTGTTTGCTGCAGAAAAGAAAATCATTAAAAACCTTAAAAAGGCTACTTTAATGGTTGCTGGTGCTGCGGTTCAGAAGTTGATGATGAGCTTGTCTAAAGAGCAAGAGATTCTGATGAATATTGCTGATATGGCCAGCTATGTGTATGTAGCTGAATCGGCAATGTTGAGAACGGAGAAACTGGTAAGTATCAGAGGTGAAAAGCAATGTGAGGGGCAGTTGAATTTAATGCGCATCTACTTTGTGGAAGCGGTTGATGCGGTTCAAAAGGCTGGTAAAGAAGCGCTATGGGCGTTTGCCGAAGGCGATGAACTGAGGATGATGATGGTTGGCTTGCGCAGATTTACTAAAGCAGAGCCGTTTAATGTTAAAAATGTTCGCCAAAGTGTGGCACAGCAGCTAATAGCTGCAAATAGGTACTGTTACTAACTTATTTTATACTAGGAGTAACATTTCATAAATAAACTGGGCGCCCCTAAAATATTAGGGGCGTTTTTTATGTCAATTGTTAAAATTGGTTAAAAATTGTTCTATCGCCAATAAAAGACTATTTTTGTGCATTATGTTAAGAAATAGGCTTTTATTAGGGATAGCTATCATTGTTGGTGTTTTAGCCGCGTGTACAAAACCTGAAGTCTATGATGAAAAAGCTCAGTTTGAGATTGATGAAACGATAATTAAGGACTGGGCAGTGGCAAATAAGGTTACTTTAACAAAAGATACGAGCGGGCTTTATTACAGAATTGATTCTGCTGGTACAGGAGCCGACGATCGTGCCCCGACTGATACTTTAACTGTAGAGTATGAAGGCCGCTTAATGACCGATTCAGTTTTTAGTCGGGCTACCGCTGATAATCCGTTTAAGTTTATTCGGGAAAGTGTAATGCCGGGCTGGAGAATAGGTTTGTCTTTAATTAAGCCAGGTGGACGGATAGAGTTACTGGTGCCTTCAAAACTGGCATATAAGAATTACCCTACTCCCGGAGTACCGGCAAATTCTGTATTATATTTTATTATTGATTATAAAAAAGTTGCTAAAAAAGTAGATAAACAAAAATAGTATGTTAAAAAAAATTACCTCATATACCTTTCTTCTAGTGGGTTTGATTCTTCTAAATTCTTGTAAAAAGGAATATGAGTCCATTCAAAGTATAGATGATACTAAAATAAAAGATTACATCTCGAGCAATAATATCACCGATGCAATAGAAGATCCTGATAAAACAGGATTTTATTATCAGATTAAGACACAAGGAACCGGAGAGCTTTTTAAGACTACCGATTCTGTTTTGTATTCTGTATCTGTAAAATCGTTATTGAACGGTACTAATTATCACACTACACCCGCTATCTCTAACTTAGGAACATATGTAGGGTATGCCAGTTCTTTTTCTTATTCTGGCGGTACTAGTGTTGGATCTGTGGGCATCCAGCTTCCAAGTTTAAGAAAAGTATTGCAGACCCTTAAGCCGGGTGGTGTTGCTAGAATTTTATTGCCTTCATACCTGGCCTTTGGTAAAAACGGAACAACTGTTTTAAATATTCCATCAAATGAAAATATTGAATTCACTGTTACTACTTACCCTGAAAAGTCTCAAAGGTTATTGGATGATAGAAGAATCAGAGAGTTCATACAATCAAAAGGTTTAACCGCTACAAAAGACCCATCTACCGGAGTTTACTATTCAGTTATACAGGCCGGTACAGGTACCGAAGTTATTGATCTTAATACTACTTTGAAAGCCAAGTATACAGGTCGCACATTTGATGGAACCTCATTTGATTCTAATACTGATGGAACATTTTCAACCACACTACTGCAAGTTATTTCTGGTTGGGAAGTGTTGACGAAATTTACAAAGGGCGCAAAAGTTAGGATTTTCATTCCATCTTCAGAGGCTTATGGAACTGCCGGTAGCTCAACTGGAACTATCCCTCCTAATGCCTGTTTAGATTTTGATATTGAAATTGTTGATGTTACCAACTAATTTGGTGTCTATTCATTTAGTGCATCCTTAAAAACTTTTAACACTCTTTCTCTTGCAAAAGCATGTTCAACAATAGGTTGTACATGCTTTTGTTGTTTATATTCAGGTAGCCAATGGTTGATATAAGCCTGATCCGGATCAAATTTTTTGGCCTGAAGTTCCGGATTAAATACCCGGAAGTATGGTGCGGCATCGTTTCCACATCCGCACGACCATTGCCATCCTCCAATATTGCTGGCCATTTCGTAATCCAATAATTTCTCTGCAAAATAGGCTTCGCCCCAGCGCCAGTCTATTAATAGATGCTTAGTTAAAAAAGAGGCTACTACCATGCGTACCCGGTTGTGCATATAGCCGGTTTGATTGAGTTGTCTCATTCCTGCATCTACCAGTGGGTAACCGGTTTTACCCTCACACCAGGCTTCGAAATCTGATTCATTGTTTAGCCATTGGATATTGTCGTAAGCAGGTTTAAAGGACTGATGCACGATTCTGGGGAAGTGCCAGAGGATCATCATGTAAAAATCTCTCCAGGCAAGTTCGGATAGCCACTTGTTTGCTTTTTGTTTTAATGCTTGTTGTGCAGCCTCGCGGATACTTATTGTGCCGAAGCGAAGATGCATGCCGATATGTGTAGTGGCATCAACAGCTGGGAAATCTCTCTTGTCTTCATAATCGGTAAGTTTGCTGCCGAAACGTTTTGAGGGGAACTTTTGGCTCGACTCTTTGAATCCGATTTCTGCTAAAGTAGGTAATGGAAGAGAGGCTATTTTAAGAAGATTGTTGAAGTAGTTGTTTATGGGATATGACTTAATGTAAAATTCATTAAGCTTTGCCCGCCATTGGTTGAAATAGGGAGTGAAAACGGTGTAAGGCTTTCCGTCGGCCTTTAAAATCTCGTTCTTTTCAAAGATGACCTGGTCTTTGAATGTTTTAAACTCAATTTGTTCAGATGCAAGATATTCTGCCAGTGCATCATCTCTTTCAATTGCATTGGGTTCGTAATCATGGTTGGTATAAACAGCTTTTACATTGTAGTTTTTTAAAATTTGAATCCATACCTCTTCAGGCGTGCCATATTCAACTGCTATGGTAGATCCCTGTGTTGCAAGTTCGGAATGAATTTCCTGTAAGGTGTGATGTATAAAGGTTACTCTTGGATCTTCCCGGTTTGAAAGTTTTTTGAGAATCTTTGTGTCAAAAATAAAAAGAGGCAGGACGGGGTATGGCCCTCTTAACGCCTCGTAAAGTGCTGCATTGTCGTCTAACCTTAAATCTCTTCTGAACCAGCAAACGCTTATTTCTTCTTTCACTACTTGTAAATATCGGTTAATGCATCTTCCAGGTGGGTATATTTAAATATAAAACCTGCATCCAGAAGTTTTTGTGCAGATGTATTTGTGCTTATGAGCGGGAGGATACTCATTTTTCCGAGAATCATTTCCAGTACTTTTTCCGGTACATGTATTGGCCATACCGGACGTTTTATTGTTTTTGCTATCGCTTTTGTTAAAGTTTCGTTGGTAACCGGAAAAGGCGCACAAGCGTTGTAAGCACCCTGGTATGATGGATTCTCTGCTGCCGTAAGAAACATATTTACAATATCATCAATGTGTACCCATGGGGTCCATTGCTTCCCGCTACCTAAGGGGGCGCCAACAAAATAGCGGATGGGCCTTTCTAATGCTGCCAGACCGCCTTCTGATTTACCAAGAACAAAACCAATTCTGAATTTAACTATTCGCAGATCTGGTGAGGCGCCTTCATCAACTGCCTCTTCCCATAATTTACAACACCTGGAAAGAAAGCCTGTGCTGCTTCCAGATTCTTCAGTTAATATTTCATCTCCACGGTTTCCGTAATAACCGATGGCCGAGGCTGAAATAAAGGTTTTTACAGGGGCCTGTGTTTCTTTAATGGTTTTATAAAGCAATTGGGCAGACATTACCCTGCTATCTATAATTTGTTGTTTACGTTCTTTTGTCCATTTCTTTTCTGCAATGTTTTCGCCTGCCAAATGAATAATGGTATCTATGCCTTGCAGGCAGTTTGGATCTATGGTCTGTTTGTAAACATCCCATAAATAAACAGTTGCGTTTTTTATGCTGGTGGCTTTCCTTGTTAGCACAGAAACTCTATGCCCGGATTCATGTAGCGCATTTATTAGTTTTTTGCCTAGCATACCGGTAGCTCCTGTAATCAAGATTTGGTTCTTCATACTTCAATAACCTATTGTTTTAACTTTAAGTTTTGCGAAAAGCGCTTTTTATGCCTTTGATTTGTTTCGCTAGTGTAAATATTGGGGTTGTGATTCTTATTCGGATAAAAAATCGTATATTTTTGTAAATAGTACACAAAACTCAGTTGCAAGTTAATGAAGTCTAAGAAAATATTGGTGTGGTTCAGGAATGACCTTCGCTTACATGATAATGAAATGTTAGTTGAAGCAATTGCTAAATCGGACTGTATTTTACCTATTTATTTTTTTGATCCCCGACATTTTGAGAGTACTTCGTTCGAAACAGAAAAAACAGGAGCACGCAGAGCGCAGTTTTTGTTAGAAAGTGTTTCATCATTAAGAACAGCATTTCAAAAATTAGGTGGGGACATATTGCTGATACAGGGTAAACCTGAAGAGCATATACCGGCTATTGTTGAGCAGTTAGAAATTTCTGAGGTTTATCATCACCGAGAAGTTGGTCCGGAAGAAACTATAATATCTACTTATGTAGAGGATGCCTTGTGGAAACAAAGGATTAATCTTAAACATTTTATTGGGCATACACTTTATAATAAGGAAGATTTGCCTTTTCCAATTAAAGATATTCCAGATGTATTTACTCAGTTTGATCAGATATTTATATCAAATATAGCTCAAAAGTTGCGGCGGATAAACAGGGGTTTTCTTCTAGGATTTCGGGATGGCTCTCGTTCGGTTGTCTTTCGCCAAGAAAGGTTTATTGGATGGTTAAAGAGGCCGAGGCGAGCTTTGGTGCCAATCCTAATTTTAATCAGATCTTATTGGGCTTGCTTTGGCGCGATTACTTTAGATTTATGTTTAAAAAACATGGGATTAAGTTTTTCCAGGAGCCAGATTTTGAAGAACTGATTTTATCGCCTGTTGAGGTTGATGAGACTTTGGTGAAAAAATGGAAAGATGGGGAGACGGGGCATTTGCTTGTTGATAAATACATGAAAGAGCTAAATGACTCTGGATTTATTCCTCATGCAGGCCGCTTAGTTGTTGCTACTTTTCTGATTCATGTTTTAAAAATTCATTGGACAATTGGGGCTGCATATTTTGAAGAAAAGCTAGTGGATTATGCTCCTGCGAGTAACTGGGGTAATTGGGCAAATGTTGCAGGCGCTGGTCTTGACCTTAAATCAAAGAACACATTTGACCTTGATAAACAAATGAAAATTCTGGATGTAGTATCTCCTGATGCTGCCTCTCTTGTCTGATATTCTTGTTTAATAAATGCTGCTTTTGGACAGTTAATAAAAAAAATGTTAAACAAAAATTGTTTTTTAAACAAACTTGTTTAACATTTGTTGTTCAATATAGTGTGAAAAAATTCTCAATTAGTGATATAGAAGGCCTTATAGGCATAAAGGCGCACACCATCAGGGCGTGGGAAATCCGGTACAATCTTGTACCGCCTAAGCGGACATTAACCAACATCAGGTATTACGACGAGGAGGATTTGAAGTCCCTTTTAAATATTGTTGCGCTTAATGAGAATGGCTACAAGATTAGCAAAATAGCTAAAATGAGTAAGAAGCAGATTTCTAATCTGGTTACTCAGCTTAAGGCAGATTGGAACAATGATTCGGTTCAGATGCTTAGTCTTTCTAACGCGACTATCGATTACGATGAAGAAGTTTTTTCTAATACTTTAGCAGGCTGCATTGATGAAATGGGATTGATTAAAACCATGGATCTTGTGCTGTTCCCTTTTATGAAGAAGGTTGGGATGCTTTGGCAAACGGGCGCAATCGATCCTTCTCATGAGCATTTTGCTTCTAACCTGATAAGGGATCGTATAATTGTTGAGATTGATAAAGTTGAAAAACCACATAGAGAAGAGCCGAAACGATTTCTGCTTTTTTTGCCTGAGGCAGAGATGCATGAAGCAGGTTTGTTATTTGCCCGATATTTATTGAAAAGCTGTGGGCAGGAAACTCTTTATCTTGGTTCGGAGATACCATATTCTGATCTGAAAAAAATTGTTGCAGCGTATAAACCAGATTATTCGTTTATTGTGCTAACCTCCTTAAATTTAGGCAAGGATATTAATAAAGTTGTAGGAAAGGTGATGGATAATTTGAACGTGCCGTTGTTAGTGGCAGGGAGTTTGATATCAGAATTTGATATTCTTGTGAAGGATCAACTGACACCATTGAAAAATGTTTGTGATATGGTTGAATTTCTTGAAGATTTATAAGGGAATTTACCTGTTTATTAAGGTAAAAAAACCTAATTTTGCAACACTTATAGCAATTCACACATAATGGATAATTTATCTTATCTCAACGGCGCAAATGCCGAATACATAGAATCCGTATATCAGTCTTATAAACAAGATCCTAATTCTGTTGAGTTTGGTTGGCAAAAGTTTTTTGAAGGCTTTGATTTTGGAAGAGGGTCTTCCGGAACATCGGTTAGTTCAGAGACTCCTGAGCATTTTTTAAAGGAAATTAATGTTCTTAATTTAATCAATGGCTATCGTCAGCGTGGCCACTTATTTACCCAAACCAATCCGGTAAGAGAAAGACGTCATCATTTGCCTACTTTGGACATGGAAAACTTTGGATTAACAAAGGCAGACCTGGACACTGTATTTAACTCTGGAATTGAGATTGGTATTGGAGCAGCTAAGCTTAGTGATATAATTGCTTTTTTAAAACAAACTTATTGTCGCTCTATTGGTGCAGAATATAAGTATGTACGTACGCCTGAAATCCTTTCATGGATTGAAGAGAAAATGGAAAGCGCACGTAATACTCCAAACTTCTCTATTGATGAGAAAAGAAGGATATTAAAGAAATTGAATGAAGCGGTTAGCTTTGAGAATTTCCTTGGAACTAAGTTTCTTGGTCAGAAGCGTTTTTCTCTTGAAGGTGCTGAAGCTTTAATTCCTGCCCTGGATTCGGTAATTGAAAAAGGAGCGGAACTTGGAATTGAAGAGTTTGTAATTGGTATGGCACACAGAGGACGTTTAAACGTTCTTGCCAATATCATGCAGAAAACCTATAAGGACATCTTTGCTGAATTTGAAGGCAAGGGTTATAGTGCGGAATCTCCTTTTGGAGGTGACGTGAAATACCATCTGGGTTACTCAACTGATGTTACTACGAATAATGGTAACAGTGTGCATTTGAGTTTATGCCCTAACCCTTCTCACCTGGAAACAGTGAATGGGGTAGTAGAGGGTATGACCAGATCTAAAATTGATTTTAAATATGGTGGCGACAATGCACGCATTGCTCCAATTTTGATACATGGTGATGCTTCTGTTGCAGGACAGGGTATTGTTTATGAAGTAATTCAGATGGCTGGTCTGGATGGTTATAAAACCGGTGGAACAATTCACTTGATTATAAACAACCAGATTGGTTTTACTACCAATTATAAAGATGGCCGTACCAGTACTTATTGTACTGATATTGCTAAAGTAACATTGTCGCCAGTATTCCATGTGAATGGTGACGATCCTGAGGCTTTAGTTTATGCTATTAATTTGGCAATGGAATATCGTCAGAAATATAAAAATGATGTGTTCATTGATATTTTATGTTACCGCAGATTTGGCCATAACGAGGCCGATGAGCCTAAGTTTACTCAACCGCTTCTATACAAAAGCATAGAGAAGCATGCTAATCCACGCGATATTTATATTCAGCAGCTGATTGGTGAGGGTAAGCTTGAAGCAAGTTTAGCCAAGGAAATGGAAAAAGAGTTCCGTGGTATATTACAGGAACGTTTGAATGAAGCTAAAGAAATAACTTCTACTTATCATGAGGTGAAATTTGGCGGTGCATGGTCAGACATGCGTTTAGCTACACCTAAAGATTTTGAAACTTCTCCAAATACTTCTGTTAAAAAATCAACGCTGCTTGAGGTAGCTAAAAGAATAAGTACGCTTCCATCAAATAAAAAGTTCTTTAAGAAAATAGAGAAGCTTTTTGAAGAACGTAGTAAAATGGCAAATACTACTCATGTGTTCGATTGGGCAATGGGTGAGCAATTGGCATATGGTACTATCCTTGCTGAGGGAAAAAGAGTACGTTTAAGCGGACAGGATGTAGAGCGTGGAACATTCTCTCACAGACATGCGGTTATAACTCTTGAAGATTCTGAGGAAGAATATATCCCATTGGCAAACATTTCTGACCAACAAGCTCCATTTGATATTTACAATTCGCATTTATCTGAGTACGGTGTACTAGGTTTTGAATATGGTTATGCAATGGCTAATCCTAATGCGCTTACCATTTGGGAAGCTCAGTTTGGTGATTTCTTTAACGGAGCGCAGATAGTGGTAGATCAGTATATTGCAAGTGCTGAAACGAAATGGCAACGTGAGAACGGTTTGGTAATGTTATTGCCTCATGGTTATGAAGGACAAGGTCCGGAACACTCATCAGCAAGGATTGAGCGTTTTATGGAACTTTGTGCTGATTACAACATGCAGATAACCAACTGTACTACTCCGGCTAACTTTTTCCACGCATTACGCAGACAGTTTAAACGTGATTTCAGAAAACCTTTGGTAGTGTTTACGCCTAAGAGTTTATTGCGTCACCCTCAGTGTGTTTCGAAACTTACTGAGTTTACTGATGGTAAATTCCAGGAGGTTATTAATGATGAAAATGTTAAAGCAGCTGATGTTAGAAGAGTATTGTTCTGTTCTGGTAAGATCTATTATGAGTTGTTAGAAAAACAACAGAAAGATCAGATCAAGGATGTTGCTATTGTTCGTGTTGAGCAGCTTTATCCAACTCCATTGGAGCAAATGGAAACTGTATATGGGAAATACAAAAATGCTAAAGAAGCAGTTTGGGTACAGGAGGAACCTGAGAATATGGGCGCATGGCCATATTTGTTGCGTAAATTAAGAAGAACTATCTTTAGTGATATTGAACTGATTTCAAGAAAAGAAAGCAGTAGTACTGCCACAGGATTTGCAAGACAACACGCAGATCAGCAGGCTTATATTTTAGCTAAAGCTTTTGAAGCTCCTGTTACTGAAACAGAGAAAAAGATTGCTAAAAAATCAGTGAATAAAGTTTATAATGTAGATTAGAAAAAATAATACATCAGTTATGAGTATAGAAATAAAAGTTCCGCCAGTAGGCGAGTCGATAACCGAAGTTGTTTTATCACGTTGGGTAAAAAACGATGGGGATGTAGTTGAGATGGACGAAGTAATTGCTGAATTGGAATCTGATAAGGCAACGTTTGAATTAACTGCAGAACAAGCCGGAACTTTAAAAACAGTAGCTACCGAAGGCGATACACTTGCCATTGGTGCTGTAGTTTGCAAAATTGAAGATGGTGGCGCTGCACCTAAAGCTAAAGAAGAACCTGCTAAGGAAGAAAAACCTGCTGCAGCTGCAGATAAGGCTGCTGCCCCGGTTGCCGAAAAAAGTGGTGAGAATTATGCTACAGGAACTCCTTCTCCTGCTGCCGGAAAAATCCTTGCTGAAAAAGGCGTTGATCCTGCTTCTGTAAAAGGAACAGGTGTTGATGGAAGAATTACTAAGGAAGATGCTGTTGCTGCAGAGAAATCTCAACCAAAAGCTGCGGCTCCTGCTGCTAAAGCTACTCCTGCGGTTACTGCTGTTGCAGGTTCTAGAAATGAGCGCAGAGAGAAAATGTCGCCATTGCGTAAAACGGTTGCTAAGAGATTGGTAACGGTTAAAAACGAGACTGCAATGTTAACTACGTTTAACGAAGTTAATATGAAGCCGATAATGGATTTGAGAGGCAAGTATAAAGATCAGTTTAAAGAGAAATTTGGTGTAGGCTTAGGCTTTATGAGTTTCTTTACTAAAGCTGTTTGTGAGGCATTAAAAGATTTCCCTGCCGTAAATGCTAAAATTGATGGTGAGGAAATAGTTTATAATGATTTTGCTGATATCTCTATCGCTGTATCTGCTCCTAAAGGATTGGTTGTTCCGATCATTAGAAATGCAGAAAGCATGAGCCTTGCTCAGATCGAGAAAACTGTTATTGAGCTTGCTACTAAAGCACGCGATAGCAAATTGACTATTGAGGAAATGACTGGTGGTACATTCACTATAACTAACGGTGGTGTGTTTGGATCTATGATGTCTACTMCAATTATTAATGCTCCTCAGTCTGCAATTTTAGGTATGCACAATATCATTGAGCGCCCGATTGCTGAAAAAGGAGAGGTTGTAATTCGTCCGATGATGTATGTGGCTTTATCTTACGACCACAGAATTATTGATGGAAGAGAGTCGGTAGGCTTCCTTGTAAGGGTTAAACAATTGTTAGAAGACCCAGCCAGATTATTGTTAGGCGTTTAATAGCTTAAACTATATAGAAAAACCCCAATGTTTTTAAGCATTGGGGTTTTTTATTTATTTGTGTGTGTTTATATTTTTCTTACGCCACCAGATCCTGATACAGTTTTTTGAACTGTAGGATTGCCTGAGTAGCTTATATTTCCTGACCCGCTTATCGCTGCATCAATGCTTTTTTGTGCATTAATATAAATATTTCCAGAGCCGCTTACATGTGCTGAAATGGTTTCTACTGAGAAATCCTTTCCAGAGAATGTACCTGATCCACTAATGGCAACTTCTGAACTCTTGGCTTTTCCACTAATTGACAACCCACCAGAACCGCTGATTGCGCCTTCGAAATTATTTACACTTGCTGATGCTTTGATATTGCCAGAACCGCTTACGGCAACACTCAATGAAGAAGAATTGATCATTCCTTCAACATCTATACTTCCGGAGCCGCCCAATCCTAATGACGTGATCTTTTTTGCGGTAATATAGGCTGTGATTTTTGCGTTTTTGAATTTTTTAAACCAATCGTTCCATTTTGTTTTTGGTTTAATGGTGAGCACGCCATTTTTTACCTCGGTAATAAGGTTATCTATGGCCTCTTGATCTCCTTCTAATCTAAGACTTTCTGTATTGCCGAGCTTAACTTTTGCATTAATAGAACCACCAATCTCGATACCTGTAAAATTGCTTACTTGTCTCTGTTGATTTGAGTAATATGTGGATTTGCTGCTTAGATTGGAAGCTTGGCTTGCTGTTCCCAATGCCAGGAATGCAAGGATTAATATTGAACTTATTTTTTTCATTTTGTTTAGGTTTTTCTATATGACGCACAGAACTTCAATTAGTTGCACCATCTTAAAAAAAAATCTATGATTTTTTAAGTTTAATATAAAAGTTCCGGTCTGCTTTGAAAGTATTTGCCGTTACGCCTTTGCCCAATTCAGCTGTTTTCCATTGAGTAGTTGGGTGGAGGAGGGAAAAGGTGTCTTCTT
Organism: Pedobacter sp. 10L46_2; assembly: GCF_056395165.1. NCBI lineage: Bacteria > Pseudomonadati > Bacteroidota > Sphingobacteriia > Sphingobacteriales > Sphingobacteriaceae > Pedobacter > Pedobacter sp. 10L46_2. The sequence continues at coordinate 12,132 of NZ_JBFTIZ010000037.1, read as the reverse complement.
TTAGGCTTACCTTAACCGGCATATCAAAATTCTTTACATCGGCAAGCCATCTGTATGATAGTTTTGAGCCTACAATTTTATACTCTAAAGTTGGAATATTCGCATAACGAAGGTATTGGTCAAATACCTTATCCAGTTTTAAACCACTTTTCTTTGCTATATAATTCTCAACTTCTTGAGTGGTAACAGTTTTATGATAGAATGTTTTATTTAATCCCCTTAATATGCTTCTGAATTTCTCATCATTATTGATCAGCTGACGGATAATGTGGATCATGTTTGCACCTTTGTAATACATATCACCAGATCCTTCTTTATTGACATCATATTGTCCAATAATTGGAATATCGTTCTGGATGTTATGTCTTATCCCCACAACATAATCTGATGCAGCTTGTTTTCCATGTTCTGATTCTGTGAACAGGGTTTCAGAGTAGTTTGTGAAGGCTTCATGGATCCACATGTCGGCTATATCTTTTGAGGTGATATTGTTMCCAAACCATTCATGCCCGCTTTCGTGAACAATAATGAAGTCGAACTTTAAACCCCAGCCTGAGGCGGACAAGTCTTTTCCAAGGTAGCCCATTTTAAACTGATTACCATATGCAACGGCACTCTGATGCTCCATGCCAAGATGTGGTGCCTGAACAAGCTTATAGCCGTCTTCATAAAAAGGGTAGGGGCCAAACCAATGCTCAAAAGATTTTAGCATGGGTTTCACATCCGTATCCCAATGGGGATGGGCTTTTAAACTGTCCTCTTTAAGTGCCCAGTAATCAAGAGATAATTTGCCTTTTTCGCCCTGATACTGATCAGACCAATGCGCGTATTTGCCAATGTAAAAGGTTACGTTGTAGTTGTTTATTGGGTTGGCTACAAACCAGTTGTATTGCGTGTAGCCATCTGGTTTTTGAACAGTGCTTCTTAAGCGACCGTTTGAAATATCCTGAAGGTCTTTCGGTACAGTTATACTAATAAGCATGCTATCCACCTCATCGCTTTGATGGTCTTTGTTGGGCCACCAGCAGCTGGCGCCAAAGCCCTGACAGGCTACAGAAACCCATGGATTTCCAGACTTATCTTTGGTAAAGATAAAGCCTCCATCCCAGGGTGGGTTCTTTGCAATAACAGGATTGCCTGAATAATATACAGTAAAGCTTTCCTTAGCACCTTTTTTAATCTCAGTAGGGAAAGTTACAAATACTGCATTGAATTCTCTCTTGTAAGGAAGCTCGGTACCTTTAAATACAATTTTATCAACCTTAAGGTTATCGAACAGGTCAAATTGCAGTTTGCTGAAGTTTTGAGTAGCCGTAAATTTAAATTCATTGCTGCCGCTGATGAATTTGTTATCGATGTTAATTTTAACATCAAGGTGGTAGTAATTGATGTCGTAGCAGGTTCTTAACGGGGTAAGCGCACCTCTGAGGCTATCAGCCCTGAAAGATTTTTCGGCTCCGGTAAGTAATTGTGCCTTTGCAAAATTTATTGTACACAGTAACGCAATCGCACTGAATAATAGCTTCTTCATTAAATTATTGTTTTAGAACGGTTACGGTTAGTGAGGAAGAATTGTGTACATCGTGAAAAATGCGGTGTGTTGCCTTTTGGAAATCACTTGGCTCAGCCTGGTAAATATCCATGAATTTTTGAGGGTTTCTATCTGCTAATGGGAACCATGAATTTTGTATCTGTATCATAATCCTGTGACCTTTTTTGAAAGTGTGGGCAACATCAGGCAGGGCATAATTAACCTTGGTGATTTCGCCTGGATTGATGGCCTCAGGTTTCTCAAAGCTATTACGATATTTCCCACGCATAATCTCTCCGCGTACCAGCATTTGATAACCACCCATAATCAGGTTTTTTGGGTTTGTTGTGGGATTTGGAGTGTTTTCAGGATAAACATCAATTAGTTTTACCACATAATCTGCATCTGAGCCGGTTGTAGACACAACCAGATTGGCCAATACTGGTCCGGTTAGTGTGATATCCTCAGTTAACGTATCAGTTTGGTATACCTTAACATCAGGTCTGCGGGCAGCGAAGCGTTGGTCATCAATCATATATTCGCGCGTTCTTTTAGCTTGAACTCCATCCTGATAAGGAACTGGATTATTAGGGTCAGTTACGTATTCGTCCCAGCTATCTGTTCTCTTAACTTTTTCAAAGCTTAGTTTCCCATTGGGTTGCAAATACAGCGTTTTAGTTTCGGTATCTTTAGGCGGCCATGTACTAAACTTTTTCCATTCGTTGCTGCCAGTTACAAAGATGTTTGCTTCTGCGGCATTAAAATCACCCTGACCTTTAAGGTAGTGCTTAAAGAAAGGCAGCTCAAAGTTTTCCTGATAGTATGTGCTGGTTGGCTGTCCGAATTCAATATCACCAAAGCTGCTTCCGGTACTGCGTACCCAGCCACCATGGAACCATGGCCCCATAACCAGAATGTTATTTGCTTTTGGGTTTTGTTTCTCGATGCTTTTATAGGTTGCAAAGGTACCATAGGCATCTTCTGCATCAAAGAAACCACCAACAACCATAACGGCAGGTTTTACATTAACTAAATGCGGCTGGATGTTTCTTGCCTGCCAAAAGGTATCCAGATTAGGATGGGCAAATAAGTCATTCCAGAATTTAATGCTATCGGCAAAGTATTTATCTTTTAAGTTTTTAACTGATCCGGCTTCCAGGTAAAAACGATAGTTGTCTTGTATTGGAAATTCGAAACCTTTAGGTCCTTTGTCTGGAGTGATGGGCTGCGGTCTTGGAACACCGAATGTGCTCATAAAACTGAACGCGTCCATTAAAAACAGACTTCCATTGTGGTGAAAATCGTCGCCACGGAACCAATCGGTAACAGGGGCCTGTGGAGAAACAGCCTTTAAAGCAGGATGTGCTCCCGGTAAAGATGTGGTAGAGTAAAATCCTGGATAAGAAATGCCGTAGATACCAGCTGTGCCATTATTGTTTTCTATATTTTTTATAAGCCAATCAATGGTATCGTAGGTATCAGTGCTCTCATCAATGTCTTTTTTAGTTTTTTTGTTGGCTACCTGTGGTCTTATATCATCGAACGTACCCTCACTCATCCACTTGCCTCTCACATCCTGATAAACGAATATGAATCCTTCTCTCATCATTGCAGGGAAGTTGCCCAAACTGGTTTTGTATTTGTCTGCTCCGTAAGGTGCAACAGTGTATGGGGTTCTATTAATTAGAAAAGGGTACTTTTTTGTCTTATCTTTTGGGATATAGATTGAAGTAAATAATTTGACACCATCTCTCATGGTAATACTACGTTCAATCTTAGTGTAATTTTCTTTTACATATGCCGAATCGGATTGCTGTGCAAAAACAGCTGAAAATGTAAAAATGTGGATAGCAACAAGCCAAAGGAATTTAATACGGGCCATTATGGGTTAATAAGTTATAAATAGTAAATATAGTAAATGGAAATGTTTTAGGCTAATAAGTGTCAGATTTTGCCTCAGGTTTACTAACTTTGTTTAATAAAAAAAACCTTTAATATGCAATACGATGTAGTTGTAATTGGCTCGGGCCCGGGCGGTTATGTTGGAGCAATAAGATGTGCCCAATTAGGCCTAAAAACGGCAGTTATAGAAAAATATAAAACTTTTGGTGGAACCTGCTTAAATGTTGGTTGCATTCCATCTAAAGCATTGTTGGATTCTTCAGAGCATTATCATAATGCTGCTCATACTTTTAAAACCCATGGTATTGATCTTAAAGATTTAAAGGTTGACATGCCTCAGATGATTGCGCGCAAGAATGATGTGGTTGCTCAAAATACTGCAGGGATTCAATATCTTTTCAAGAAAAATAAAATTGACACATTTGAAGGTGTAGGTTCATTTGTTGATAAGAATACCATAAAAATTACCAATGCTGATGGTAAATCTGAGACGATAACTGCTAAAAATGTAATTATCGCATCGGGATCTAAACCAACAGCTCTTCCATTTTTACCTGTAGATAAAAAACGCATCATTACTTCAACTGAAGCTTTGACCATTACTGAAGTGCCTAAACAAATGATTGTTATTGGTGGTGGGGTAATTGGTTTGGAGTTAGGTTCTGTATATGCTCGTTTGGGTACTAAAGTATCAGTTGTTGAGTTTATGCCATCTATTATTGGTACTATGGATGCTGGTTTGGGCAAAGAACTACAACGGGTGTTAAAGAAATCTTTAGGGATGGAGTTTTACATGGGCCATAAAGTTACCGGTGCAACTACAAAGGGCAAAAAAGTTACTGTAACGGCTGATAATGCTAAAGGCGAACAAGTGAAACTTGAGGCTGATTACTGCATTGTTGCTGTAGGACGTACCGCTTATACTGCTGGCTTAGGTTTAGAAAACATTGGCATCACTACTGAAGAGAGAGGAAATAAAATTCCAGTTAACGAGCATCTTGAAACTTCGGTACCTGGAGTATATGCCATCGGCGATGTAATTAAAGGCGCTATGCTTGCGCATAAAGCAGAAGATGAAGGCGTTTATGTAGCAGAGAGATTAGCCGGACAAAAACCACATATCAACTATAACCTTATCCCTGGTGTTGTTTATACATGGCCTGAGGTTGCATCTGTAGGTTATACTGAAGAGCAATTAAAAGAAAAAGGTGTTCAATATAAAGCAGGTTCATTCCCTTTTAAAGCAAGTGGAAGAGCTAAAGCAAGTATGGATACTGATGGTTTTGTGAAAGTATTAGCGGATGCTAAAACCGACGAGATTCTTGGGGTTCATATGATTGGCCCTCGTGCTGCTGATATGATTGCTGAAGCGGTGGTTGCGATGGAATTCCGTGCTTCTGCTGAGGATATTGCAAGAATTTGTCACGCACACCCAACATACACCGAAGCCCTTAAAGAAGCGGCTATGGCAGCTACAGAAAACAGAGCAATACATATTTAATTGCAATGACATATTATAAAAGCAAAGGCCTTAGATTATTCTAAGGCCTTTGCTTTTAAAGCTGGATAGGTTTCGTATAAGACCTTTATGGCTATTTCAATAAGTCTTAAATTTTCTTCCTGATGGCCGTGCTGTACTTCTACATTTATGTAAGGAATATTTTTACTCATAGCATAAACGGATAAAGAACCATCATCAGGTGCTTCTGGAGATTGGAGTATTACATTTACCTTTTCTTGCTTTAAGCGATTAAATAATTTTAAGTCGGTTACTAGAATCAGATCATCATTATCCATTTCGAAATTGATGTACACAGAATCTGCAGCGCTTTCTAGCTCATAGCCCTCTAGATACGACGAAATACCAAACGCACCATCTCCATTATTATGTAAGGTGAAAATGTACCCAAGTTTTTTAGGATTGTAAAAGTCGAGAATCAGCTTGCCGGTTCGTTCTAGTTGCATTAGAACTTCATCATTATCTACATTTCCGTACTTTTCAAGGCCCATAATAATGCCTTCCTGCGTATAAATGCTGTTAGGATCTGTTTGGAAATTAAAGCCATCCTTTGCGAATTTAAAATTCCTTACACCGCCATACTGGCAATCAATGATGTTGCCCCCATTAAATTGTATGTATTCAAAAGCTGCTTTTACTCCAGTATCTTCATCATCATGTATAGCAAGGAAACTGATCTTTGGTTTCCCATAACTATATTTTACAAGATTGATGTTTAAATCATTTAATGCAATAGTACTTGTATCAGTCAACATTCCCTCAAAAACAGGAGGATGCTGTGCTTTTATCCCGAATGAAAAGCCGCATAACAGCAGCAGTAATATCATGTGTTTCAACATATTCCCTGTAAATACAACAAAACAATTATAATTGTTTTTAATTATTAAAACAAAAAGAGGAACTTTTCAGGGTTCCTCTTTTTATTATTATCTATTTGAAATACTACTCTGCAAGGTCATATTCCAGAACATCTTTATGTTCGTATGGCTCTTCCAATAATTCGTCTATTGTTTTGCCTTTTTTGTTAAAGCCTAATTTATCTAACATCATATCAAAAATCAGGTAAACAACCGGTACAACAATTAATGTTAAAAATAACGAACTGGTTAAACCACCTACAATAACCCAGGCCAGTCCATTTTTCCATTCCGCACCGGCACCACTTGCAAGGGCAATTGGAAGCATACCAAAGATCATGGCTATGGTTGTCATTAAAATTGGACGCAAACGTGCATGGTTAGCTAAAATTAATGCTTCTATTGTAGACTTTCCCTCTGCTTTCATGTGATTGGTAAAATCGACTAGTATAATCGCATTCTTCGCCACCAAACCCATTAGCATAATTAAACCTAAAATGGTGAAAATACCGATAGAGTTATTTGTTAAAGCAAGCGCCAGAAAGGCACCGATTAACGCAAGTGGGAGAGAGAACATTACCACTAAAGGATAAACAAAACTATCATATAGCGCCACCATAATTAAATAAACTAGAATAACAGAAGCGAGTAAGGCAATACCCAGGGTACCAAAGCCTTCGGACTGATTCTCCTGGTCTCCTGCCCATGCATAACTTACACCTATAGGGGCTTTTAACTTTCCATTTTTTTGCATTTGTTCCAGTTTTGTCTGAAATTCAGCAACAACAGTTCCTGTAGGTCTACCAATAGATTGTGCTTTAACAGATACTGAGGTCGATTTATTTAAACGCTCTAACTGACTTGGTCCGGAACCTTCGGTAATTGATGCAAACTGCGAGAGTTTAATTTGCTCGCCATTAGCGTTTACAAAGATAAGGTTACGTACATCGTCAACATTTTTTCTGTTGAAATCCTGGTATTGGATATTAATGTCATATTCGTATTCACCTTTTCTGTATTTACCATCTGTGTTGCCAGCAAAGGCAGTTTGCATGGTAGAACCTACCGTTTGCAATGTTAAGCCCAAAGCCGACATTTTATCACGATCAACCTGAACGTTAATTTCGGGAGTTCCTTTTTCTACAGATAATTTGATCTCCGTTGCACCTGGGATCGTTGCAAGTACTTTTTGGGCACCTTCTGCATATTTTAATGCACTATCCAGGTCAGAACCCATTACTACTAATTGTATCGGAGCATTTTCTGCAATACCCAAAATACTAATTGGTACAGTTTTAACCTTAGCACCTACCAATTCTTTAGCAAGTGCACGGCTCATTTTGGTTGCGAAAATGTCTGACGAGACACCCTCGCGCTCATTACGCTCAACCAGCTTTACATTGATCTCCGATTTATAGGCTGTTGCCTGAGTTCCACCGAAATCTCCACTGGCTTGACCAACAGTAGTAATTAGCTGAGTAATTTCCGGCTGTTTGTCCAAAAATGCTTCCGCTTTTTGTGTGTAAAAGTTAGTTTGTTCCAGAGGTGCATCTTTTGGCAATTCAATTTGAATTAAAAACTCACCTTTATCAGATTTAGGGAAAAACTCAGAACCAATAAAACCAGCTCCAGCTAACCACATTGCCCCTACAAACAGTACCACAACGGCTGCGATGGTGCGTCTTTTATGATTTAACGACCAGGTCAAGATGTTTGTAACCCATAATGTGAATTTTTTTAATTGTTTTTCAAACCAAAGGATAAAACGGCCAAATATGTTTTTGCCTTCAATATGTTCTAATTTACCGTATCTAGAGAAAAGGAGAGGTACAATGGTAAATGAAGCAACCAACGAAAGTAATGTTGCAATAATTACAACCACACAGAACTGACGTAGAATGTTCGACACAAGACCTGTACTAATGGCGATAGGGAAAAACACAACCACAATTACCAGGGTAATGGATACAACTGTAAAACCAATTTCTCTTGTCGCATCAGAAGCTGCTCTTACTTTATTTTTACCCATCTCCATGTGTCGCTGGATGTTTTCCAGAACCACAATCGCGTCATCCACAAGGATACCTACCACGAGCGACAAACCTAATAATGACATCAGGTTCAAGGTAAAGCCAAATAAACTTATACCAATAAATGTTGCAATTAATGATGCCGGAATGGATACCATTACAATTAATGCATTACGTAAACTATGCAGGAAGAATAGCATTACAAATGCTACCAGTACAACTGCCAGAATTAAATCGTGAATAACGGCATCTGCAGATTCTAAAGTGAAGATGGAGCTGTCGTTAACAATTTTAATGTTGAGTTTATTAGCGGCGTATTCTACTTTTAATTTCTCTATAATTTTATGTACACCTTTACTTACTTCTACCGCATTTGCATCACTCTGTTTAATAATTTGGATGGCAATAGCACCTTTTCTATCAATACGAGCAAGCTTTTCGGTTTCTTTTTGAGAATCTTGTACATCGGCAACGTCACCCAAACGAATTTGAGCGCCAGCTTTTGATGTTGTTAAAACAAGGTTTCTTAACTCCTCAAGGTTTCTGTATTTTCCAGATAAACGGATCAAAACATCCTGATTCTCTGTTTTAACACTTCCGGTAGGGAAGTCTAAGTTTGAGCTTAAAATCATTTGTTGTACCTGAGGCACAGAAAGATTATAGCCCTGTAATTTATCTGCATCTAAAGAAACCTGGATTTCTCTTTCAGATCCACCAATTAGGTTAACCTGAGCAATCCCGCTTACTCTGGAAATAACCGGAGCAATCCTTTGGTCAATTAAATCATAAAAGCTAATATCATCCATATCTGCAGAGGCCGACATGGTGATAACCGGTAAATCATCTAATGAGAATTTACTTAATGAGGGTGTTTTCACATCCTCAGGTAAATCTGAAAGGATGGCATTTACCTTACGTTGAGCATCATTTAATGAAATATCAATGTTGGCTGCATCAGTTAAAGTAATCGTAACTGTTGATAAACTCTCAAATGATACCGAGTTTATTTTTTTGATATTTTCCATTGATGATACCGCATCCTCAATTTTCTTAGTTACGGTATTTTCTACCTCAGCGGGTGAAGCTCCAGGATAAATGGTTGAAATAGATACTACGTTGTTTGAGAATTTTGGTAATAACTCATAGCCCAACGAAAAGTAACTTAATAGCCCTAATAGAGTAAGTGCAGTAAATACTACAATTACCAGGGAGGGCCTTTTTATCGATATGTCTGTTATCTTCATTTTCTTTTTTTATTGCGTATTGCGACTGGCATATCGCGATCATTAACTGCCGGGATTGACCTATTTTACTATGCTGACAGGAGTACCTTCAGCCAAGTTAATCTGTCCGCTTGTAATTACAGTTTCTCCTTCGTTTAGTCCGTCAAGGATTTCAACAAAATCACCTAAAATACGGCCAGCAACTACTTTACGAATTTTAGAAGTGTTATTTGATTTATCTAACATAAATACCTGGTTGCTACTTACACTACCCACAAAAGAAGTACGCGGGATTAAAATGCTTGGCGCTTGCTTAGGGAAGTTAAATACCGCTGTTCCATACATACCTGCTTTTAGGCTGTTTTTGGTATTGTTGTCTACTTCAATTTCAATCGGGAAGTTTAAAGTCGCATCAGCTTTTGCTGCAATGAATGTAACCTTGCCATTGAATTTTTCTGTTGGGAAAACAGAAGATTTGATGTCAATTTTATCACCGATTTTTAGATTAGCAACTTGTGATTCGTTAACGTTTACTCTTAACTTTAATTTAGAAACATCTACAATTTCAAATAACTGAGTTCCTTGTGTGTTTACAAACGCTCCAACTTCAATGTATCTTTTATTAATTATACCATTGATAGGCGATTTAAGATTTGCATCGCTTACTTTGCGCTGTGAAGCTTGCAGGCGTAATTTTGCGTTTTGAGTTGTTAATTTAGCCTGATCTAACTGCTGTTGTGTTACACCACCAGTTTCGTAAGAACTCTTGTATCTGGCCTCATCTCTCAATGCATTTTGATAGTTTGCTTCTGCAGTTTCTTTGTCGGTATTGATAATTTCAGCGTCAACACGAGCTAGAATTTGTCCTTTGGTTACGCGATCACCTTCATCAACATAAATTTTGCTTACCCTGCCAGCATTTTCTGAAAGGAAGTTTAATTCTTGTTTAGGCACAAAGTTTCCATTGGCAGCAAAATCCAGATCAACTACTTTCTTATCTACATTTGCAATTCGAACAGCAACAGCACCACCGCCTTCTGCAATAAAGGCTGTTTTTGCTTCGTTTTTCTTCTTATTGTTGCTTAAAACATAAGCTATTGCGCCAAGGGCGACAACGATTATAACAATTATAATAATTACTCTTTTCATTTCTATTTTGCTAGCGATTTAATATTTCCGTTCGATTTGATTAATTGTATTTCGGCTATTTTGTAATTCAATAGCGCCTGGATGTAGCTGTTTTGAGCTTCAGTAAGTGAATTTTCTGTGTCCAGTAGATCAGTTAGGTTCGCCAAACCATTGTTGTAATTGTTTTGCGTACTTCTGTAAATCTCATCTGCCAGTTCTGCATTTTTCTTTTGTGCATTAATTGTGTTTAAGTTATTGCGCAACTGAATTTTAGCATTCTCATAAGCCAAGTTTAATGAGTTTGTTGACTCTCTTCTGTCCTCTTTTGCTTTCTTAATATCTACGTCGGCCTGGCGTACCTTTGAACGAGTCAGGAATCCGTTGAAAATTGGTATTTTTAAGGTTAGACCCACAGCTGAGGAACCATAACCAATAGCCTTACTGCTTGTCTTTAAGAAGTCGAAACCTTGATTTTGACTGGAGTAAGTGTAGTTTCCACTTAAAGATAAGTTAGGATAATACTCTGCTACGTAAGCCTTACGCTGCAGCGATAAAAGTTTGTCCTGAATATCCAAAAGTTTAATTTCTGTTCTGTTGTCTAAAGAAATAGAATCTGCAAGTTCAGGTAATTGGGTTACTTCAGTAAGTTCTGTTTTAGGCAATGTAATGCTGGTGCTTACTGGCATTCCCATTGAAAATTTCAACTGGTTTTCCAATTGTGTAATAGCATTTAAAGTTTGCGAACGCTGTGTTTCCAAATTGGTAAGGTTAACCTTGATACGATCAACGTCAATTTTTTTAGCCAAACCATTTTTGTGCTGATTGGAAATGATATTTTCAATAACTTTTACATTCTTAATGTTGGTGTCGATTACATTCATTTGCTGTCTGTTTACCAACACCTGATAATAATTGCCTGCAACTAATTCTATTAACTGCTCTTCTGTAAGCTGGGCAGTAAGATTATAATACTCCTCACTGGATCTTGCAGCCTGTAAGCCTGTAAAAACCTGTTGATTGAATAGTTGTTGTGAAAGTTGGACTCCCGCAGATGAATTCCATTTTTGACCGAATTTAAGCGTCTGTAATTGTCCTCCAAAATCAACCACCTGCTGGCCGATTATAGGATTGTAAGTTAAGCCTGTATTACCTGTAATTTGTGGTAAAGCCTGAGCCCTAACTTCCTGGGTTTTATATTTTCCCCCATCAATATCAAGTTTTGCTTTTCGCACATTTGCGCTATTCTGGATGGCGTAATTTAACGCATCTTTTAAGCTAAGCGTTTGTTGTGCACTAACCGTATTTGATAATACCAAACCCAGTAATAATAGTGGGATTGTTTTTATCTGTTTAATAATAGTGTTCATATAATATAATTAGTCGTCTGTTTATTTTAATCCTTTAAGGAAGATATTCGAGAGGTTTATTTGTTTTTCAAGCATTGCCTTCATTTCTTTTTTACTTGGGAACAGCTCCTTGTTGCCATGTAAAATACATAGAGAGGTTATTCCTGCTAAACTCTCAAGATACAATTCTGCAATTTTGTCAGCATCGTCTTTGGCAAGTTCCCCTCTGTCCATTGCTGCTCTGAAGATATCGGCATGGAAATGTTCATTTTTCAATTTCATTTTCATGAAATGTTCTCTTAATTCATCAGAATTTAAGGATGAATCCGGGCTGCCTCCAGATAAGTGAAGCATATAGTACTTCTGAAAGAAGCGGTGTTTAACTTCAATAAAGCCAGTTAAGCGTTCTTCAATAGACATCTCGGTTGATTTGTCTTTTTCGATAATTTCAAAATAATCAGAGAATATCTTATCAATAACACCAAATACCAAACTGTTTTTATCTGGGAAATAATAGTATAATGAAGGTTTTGATACTGATAGATCCTCAGCGATCTCATTCATCGTGGTTTTGTTAATACCATAGTGAATAAAAC
>NZ_JBFTIZ010000036.1:0-19442 GCF_056395165.1 Pedobacter sp. 10L46_2 | reverse complement strand
GCTTTATCTTTTCTAAAGTGCAATTTCAATGGAAAGTAACCTTGTTCAAAAAAGGCAAAATGATCATCTGGCCTTTTTTGACGGTGAAATTTGGTATGGCCGTCGGCAAGGTAGGCAATCATTGGGTTCACTATCCGGTAAAATTCCAATTCTGTCATATCTTTATTCAGGCGGCTCTCCGTTTGCTCAAAGGCGGTCGTGATCTGTTGTTTTGTTCTGTACCTGTAAAGCCCGGGATGCGCCTCCTGCAACGCGGCACGAATGATTGAGAAATCTTTTTTTAACTCGGACTTGGTAAAAATTTTTTGGGCAATGCTTGCCTGACCGAGGCAGAGCAACACTGTAATAAATTGAATTATCTTCATTTGATTTGGTATAAGTAAAATTTGAATAGAATCAATTTAACCAGTGTGCAGACCCAAATTGTCCGGGGTCAAAAATCTCAGGGTCTAAGTGTAGATTAAACCGCACCCTTTCATATTGAACTACCTGGTGCAATTTCTTGTTCACATATTCCTTTCTTTGAGCCGGGAACCAGACACCATCAATTTTTTTGTAACCGGAATATTGTATGTCCACCGGACCTGATCTGCTGTCGTATCGCCACCTCACCGGATACTTTTCAATGGCATCATACCATACCTGATCTGTATCTTCATCCAAGGGATGACTTGCACCAAAAATTAAAGTTGTCCTGCCATTCCAAACTTGCTGCCTTCCCTTAGCGAGGTCAATTCCTATTTTTTTAAAGTCGGATTTGACACTGTCGAAGGATTGGATAGACATTTTTATAAATACCAGGTCTTCGAAATGCACAATCGGCCAGCCGCTATATGCCTGCTTATATTTTTTAAAGGTATAAGTGGCTTTCCCAACTTGTATTAGGGCATTGCCATCATCAATGCTCCCGATATCTTCGCGAAACAGCTCTGGAAGAATGCCCGCCTTGTACCTTGCCCATGTACTACTGGTTTGATTATATTGTTCGGTCGTACCCTGCTCGGACCAGGTATAGGACTTCAATGAAATTTGCTGTCCTGCAGCCCAGACTGCCTTAAAGTCTGGAATGGTACTTTGCGCCGATACGATTTCCCGTGAATAAGAACAGATCAGCAGTAAGGCGATGATAAAATAATTTTTCATGCTCAAAAGTAGAGATGCGGCTCACACGCTAATATGGCTGTCGAAATGGAACATGTTTTCATCGACATACAACTCAATGGAGCCCTTTAACAACACTTAAACATCAAACTCCCAAACACCTATTTAAAAAAGTAGTCTTCAATGCCAGGCCGGCAAATCAGACAGAAACTATGGGCCAGTTAGGCGACAGATCATCCCGGAAGAATTGCAACATGGTTTCCGAGGCTTCCGTTAGGGAAAGTCAGCACAGGCAAAGCATTAATGTTAAGAAGAGGTTGTTTAAATGTTAAAAACGGCATTTCGGCGACAACGTAGTTACTTTTGTCTACGATATTTTACACTTTTTCTGTCGAGGCTGATCTTTGGAGCCGCAGTATTGTCCCGGCATATTAAGATTGACAATTATGTTATCATTCATTTTCAATAAAAATCCTTGGCAAGGCGCTTCCAATTGGAAAAAACTATAAATCAGATTGCCAAAAACGACTGAGCGCACTTACCGTGAAACTACCCGGGCGCATGACATCGGATAAGGTAGCTGTGAACTTTTAACGTAAAGAAACCCTATGTACTCATTGATTATAAAAATTATATACAGAACCATTGGAGAATTTTGGTTGTCCAGTATTAGCAACCTGTCAGCAGAGATCTGGCCGTTTGGCCGTATTCGAGGAAACAAAGTCCTTGTAACTTTGCTGATCAGCCTGCAATGTTTAAGCAGCACCGGCATGGCCCAGCAAAAAAAACAACCAAATGCCTCTCAAATCCAAAAGATGATTGCGGAAATGAAAAAGAAAGCAGGTTCCGGAGGTAAGATTGATCCTGCAGTACTTGCAGGGCTTGCCAGTCAGCTGGGTGTAAACAGAACAGGCACAAAGGGAGCATTTCAAAAGGCCAGACCAGCCAATGATTTCCCCAGATTGTACATTGGCGACCTGCCGAAAAATCCGTTGGCCGGAAAAAAGCTCAATGACTACATCGTTAACCTGGAAAGTAAAGCGATATCCCGAATGTCAGCAGCAGATCTTGCGGCTGTGGATACCGCTATTGTTCTGGCGGCAGACACGCTATCCAAAATGGCAGAACTTTCCATTTATGCGTTTTATAATGGTGGTACAGCGTCTGGACTTCTGCTGGCAATGAAAGTAGCATTAAAAGATGTAAACCATGATTTGAATCTCAACAATCTGAGTGGCATGCTCATCACTGCTGGTGCACCTGCTCAGGCAATACCCATTTTAAGAGGACTGGTGTTGCGAAACCCAAACAACCCGATGGTGCTTAACAATATGGGACAATCTTTTGCCGGAGTTGGGCTAAAAGACAGCGCCATGTTCTACTTCGCCAAATGCCTCAAGGAGAATCCCAGGCATGCCCAGGCAAACAATACTGCCGCACGCATCGCCAAATCCAATGGTAATACCGCCAAGGCATTGGAGCTGGCTAAGGCTTCGGTTCAAAGCGAGTTAACTACCGAAGCCATGGATTTGATTAGTCAGTATGATAAAAGCGGCGACGCTTATGATTTCCTAGCCAGAGCAAAACACATTCCCGATTATTTTAATCTCTATAAATTCAAAAAGCCGGCGCATCAAACCAGTGTTAACGACGCAGAACAAGTCAAAGTCCAGCAGTTGGAGTTTTCAGACCAGATTGACAACATGATCTCCGAACTGGGCGTACTTGCCGGCAAGGCCTCTAAACTGGGGAATTCGGAACTGCAAAAGACCGTGCGAGATGCTTATACCCATACACTGGCCACCGGCCAAAGCCCGACTCCATTAATGTCCCCAATCGTTATTAAAGCCACCCGCGTACTGCCTAACAGGTATATCCAGCGAGAGCTTTTGCAGAAAATGCAGCAGGCGGAGCAGTCATACCGGTGGACCATCGCACAGGAAAAAAAAGCATTAGATCAGGACCTGCAGAAAATCCAGGAAAAATTTATCCAGATGATGTCCGGTTACGAATGCCGTGAAGGCAAAGGTGCTGGCTGTCTTATGATAGAAAAGCTTAGCAGACAAAGTTGCCAGGAAAAGGACGAGCGGATTGGCGTCTATCTTGAAAGCTGCGCACTTGCAGCAGATGGCTTTGACAAAGTGCAACTCCAAGCGGCCAGGGAAAGATTCCATTTCAATTCCAAATGGCAATACCTGACAGGTGTGAATGAGTACCTTTCCAACTTTCAGTACTACAGTGCCGCGATTCAATACCTTAAAGAGATCAAAAAAGTAGTGGGTTATCCCGTGGTCGAGCCGGCCTGTGGCAATCTTGATCGCCAGCCAAGACAGAAAAGTAGACTCGCCGATTTTGAATATGCCTGCCCGGTCAACCTAAATATGGAACTTGGAATAGCATCGCTGAAAGCAAACTGTAAGGAGTTGAGCTGGACAATCAAAGCGCCGGAATTTGTCAAGTTCAACTTCAAGAAGAACTTTGAAACAGGAGAGTCGACTTTAAGCCTGATTGCCTTCTTGGAAGCTGGCGGGGGTATCGGCGATGTAAAGGGGAGCCAAATTGGGATTCGGGGCGGTATTAAGGCTGAAGCTTACGAAGCCTTCTTTATCAGTTTTGATAAGAACAATTCCTTTGCCGACGCCGGTATTCGTACTGGTGCAAATGTGGTCATCTCTGCCTCAAGCGGCGTTAAAGGGGAGGGAGCAGCCACAACGATTGAAAAAGGATTTGAAGCTAGTTTTGGCATCAATTCGGGTTTTACAGGAGGGCCTAAGGGTATGGACGGAATTGGAAACAGCGTGGCTGGCAGCGCAGATGCGGCGATCAGTTCCTGGTTCAAATAAGGAACACAGTATGCGACACAGGCTTTATCGTTGGATTTTTCGTTTTCCGTTTGGCGAGCCTCTTTTTCTCAGAATTCCATTGTCTCCGATTTATGAAGCGGTCTAACGCTATAATTGCGTTACTGATCTTAGGTATTTGGTTGTATGTCGACAAACATTTTAGACCTTCCTTCCTCTTGGCAACTTTATGCTTTAACAGACCATAGGTTTCACAACAGGATTTTAACTGTATAATTATGAAAACCATTACAACGATGCTTCCTGTTGCTCTGATTTGCGTTTTTTTTAGCTGCAAAAAGAGGCGGGATAAACCAGAAGGTGCCGACCTGATGGCCTCTCGTGCGTCATTTGCAAGAACGTTCTACTACCCTGGGGGTGGGAATACGGTAAGTACAAAGTACTCAACCACCGCAATTACAGCTGCCGCAAATATTCTGACAGATGGCAGCTTATCGGTAGCGCTAAAGACCGCCTATCCCGCTGGAAGAGATAACATCACTATAGTAATCCCTGCAGCAGCGCTAAAGCCCGGTTATACGGGTCTTTATCCTGTCAGAATCTCTTCGTCACCCGCCTACTATGTGAATTATCAATATCGGCGCGCCTCCGGTTCCACTGCTGATTTCTTACCTGGCAATACCGTAGGTACGATAGAGCTTAGTTATAAAAAAGAAACAAAAATGCTGGGCGGTACTTTTTCTCATACTATCGTTTCCAGTTGGGATCCGGATAAAGAAGATCCGGTTCAGCCTAGAAACACGCACATTAATTTGGATGGAAGGTTCTTTCTGCCGCTGGTAAAGCAATAATAGTCCGCGATCATCCTGCTGCTATTAATGCAGCGGTAACGTTGATAATTTTAACACCCATGCGGCGATGTTAGGCTGCCTTATGTCTACTATATCAGGACGTTGGTCGATTATGGTTGAGGGCCAATAGATAAGTATGGATTTTTGCATTCATCGTTTACCTCCCCATGGCAGGGCATATTCGAAGCGTTTAGCCAAGGGGGTTTATTTAACAGCTATGATTAAGAAACATCACTTATTAGTACTAATGGCCATCGGCCTAACAAGCCCTTGCTTTAGTCAGGGTTTTCTAAAAAAACTGCAGAAAAAGGCGGAAGCGGCTGCAACAGATCTGATTATAAAAAAAAGTACGCAAAAGGCTGAAAAAGCAATGGAAGAAAAAAAACAAGAGGAAAGTACATCAACCTCTTCTTCGCTCAAACAAACAGAAGAGCCTGCAAGTGGCAGTACCCGCGAGGTAAAATCCTATTCTAAATATGATTTTGTTCCGGGGGCCTCGATTCTCTTTACAGAAAACTTTGAGCAAGATCAAATTGGTGAGTTTCCTCTTAAGTGGTTTACCAATGGTAGCGGAGAGGTGGTTACCCTGGAAGGTTTCGCCGGAAAATGGGTTAAGATGAGTTCCGGAGCGCTACTTTCGCCGACTTTCAAGTTCCCCGAAAATTTCACCTATGAATTTGATGTATTTATGGATATAGATCCGGCGACCCGCTATGTGCGGCCAGCTCTGGGCTTTGAGCTCTTTGATCGGGGGAATAAAGCAACCAAAGTAGGTTACAACGCTTATACCATTAAAAATATGTTAAAGTTTTCTGCTGGTCTGCATGCCGACAATGCCATAGTTACCCTCGATTCCCGCCAAAACGCGCTAGTGAAGCTGCAGAGTGAAAAAGTGAAGCTTCCTGGTTTCCAGACGAACTACAGAAATGTAGTTCACGTGGCCATAGCAGTACAAAAAGAAAGGCTCAGGCTGTGGATGAATGCCGATAAGATTTTTGACCTGCCGATCGCTGTCGCAAGTCCCCATAATTTTAACCAGTTGTTGGTATGGGGCGCTAAAACCAAAGAGGGAAGCCCGGCATTTTATTATACAAATTTCAGAGTTGCGGCAGGTTTAGCTGATACCCGTACTAAGTTGCTCAGTGAAGGCAGGTACAGTACCAGTGGAATTCTCTTCGATTCTAACTCCGATCAAATTAAACCTGAGTCAACTGGCTTAATGCGGGAAATCGCCGCTGCGCTCAAAGAAAATGGCAACGTGAAATTCACCATCATTGGACATACTGATAATCAGGGGAATGATGCTGACAATCTAGTCTTGTCAAAAAAACGTGCGGAGGCGGTAAAAAAAAGTTTAATAGAGGAATATGGAGTTGAGGCATCCTTGCTGCAAACCCAAGGCAAAGGTGCTGTTCAGCCCATTGCGGAAAATAATACCCTCACCGGCAGGATGCAAAACAGACGAGTGGAGTTCATCAAGATATCGCAATAGTCAAAAAGGTGCGGCCCAGCATCTCAAAAATGTTTGTATTAAGATCTTTAACGTGAGAGGTCGCGTTCAAGTAAATCGATAATCACTTTGATCAGAAGGATTATAGGTTAGCTAATAATCGTATCAGCAAACTTCCAGGATTGGGGTTTGCTGATTTCAAATTTAACAACCAGCAGCTACTTTCTAAGCAATTAAATTAAATATTATATGAAACAAAAATCAGCAGCCGCAAAAGGCTTATTCAGGCAGGCGATAGTCCTTGCTATTCAAACCAGTATTGCAGTCGTTGTCCTTACCGGATATGGATGTAAAAAAAGTTCAGCAGCTGGGCCATCAGATGGTTACGCTACTGGCAAAGTGAAGGATTCCAAGGGCGGCCCCATGGCGGGGATTGAAGTCATTGTTGAAAATACACTAGTTGGCAATCATACATACGCGGCTGGTACTTCCGACGCTAATGGTAACTATAAAATCAAACTGCCGAATGTGGGTACTTTTCACGCCTCTGCATACGTTAAGAAGGTATTTAACGGTAAAAACTATGAACTTCCGCTTGATCCTGATAATAATGAATCCTTCAGCAATAAGGGTGCAGTAGTCAACTTTCAATGGAAGTTATCCGGCCCCAAACCGACGGAAATGGAAGGATTCTACGGAGGTAGCGTGTATATTTATAATCATCCGGGCCGGTATATATTAGATGAACACAATATTGAATTCAAGTTGACGCCGGTAGGTAATTTAATTGATGGTTCAAACGGACAAGCATTAACTAGAAAAAGTGGTGAATCACAAACGATCTCATACGGAAGGTTGCTAGACATCCCTATCGGACGATATGTGGTCACTGCAACGTATTTAACTGGGGGAACAAGGGTTCCCTTGACTTTGAGAGTGTTAGACTCTACCAGTCCATACACCGCGCAAATGACTATAGATTTTGAGCCCAGTACTTCGGCTGGTAAGAATACGGCGAACATCCAGTATTACTATTGATGAATACCAACCAAGACAGCTCCCATCGATGAGACGGAAGCTGTCTCGGTTATAATTGAGGGATCTATTTCCTGATGTCAGAGGCATATCCAGAGCCTACACCATTGTGTTTCAGTCTCACCAGCTTCTTGTTTTTCCAATAGCATGGCAGGTCACCTTCACCGCCCATCACATACACGTCGTTTCCTTCGATAAAAACCTGATCAGCATGAAAGGTGGTTCCAGCTACTGTCTCCAATTGCACTTTGTCAACAGTAGGTGTGCCTGCTTCGCTTAAAGCAAGAGAAATATAAAAACATTCTCCCGTAGCGTTCGCAGTTACCGGGATATAAGGCTTCCCTTGGCTTACAAAGACACTTCCAACAGTTGAATTGGCCGGAATATGACTGGTCGTATAAATCCTAGTCACCTTAGTCTGAAGATTGATGGTGATGAATAAATATTGGATTGATTCGTCCGAATCCCTTCTTGCGGAACTGTTGAAGAAAAGCGTCTGGTCATTTATAAGTTGCATATCCAATAAACTAATAAAACTGTATCCATTTTTTTCTAGTTTGAAATTATTGATCTTGTTCTTATCCCGGTAAATGTCAAGCTCGGTCCAGAGCAGCCGGGGCTCGGCTTTCGCAAGTACAGCACCATTGTTACTTCCGGCTATTAAGTTATAGTCTATGTTGGGTGTAAGCTCATGGACCGAGAATTCTCCTTTTTCACTAATCCTATAGTAATATTGCATCGTTGAAGCACCAAAGGATTCTGCGAGCATGTAAAGATTTTTTTGGAAGTGAGCATACGCAACAAAAGCCTCGGTAAAATTGTTGGAAATGGGTACCTTAAGCTCCTCGGCCAGGTGATAATATTTGTCCTTGCTGAAGTAACTGATACGGTACTTATTCTGGCTGATCATGTGAGAACCGAAAAAGTTAACGGATTTGCTGGCGTTAAGCTTATTTCCTTGGATGAAGAGGCCCTCAATAGCCATTGGACTCAGATCATAATTTAGAAAATTGTCAAACTTGGCATCTGCCGTCCACAATACGTAATTGGAACTAGGTAAACCATTTTTTCCAAATAAATAAATGTCAGAAGTGGCTGGAATACTGCCGCCTTTGCCATCAGGACCGGTTGGGATTTCGTTTTGTCCTTGGGGAGTTGGAGTCGCGGGTTCGTCCTTCTTGGTTTTTTTGCACGCGCTAATCGCGAAAATGGCCGCCAGGCCATAGAGAAAGAATTTATTCATGTTGATTTGATTAATTTAATCCGCAAATACACATCAAAACAATTCGAAGTCTAAATTTCGAAGACGGAAGGTTGGGACATGCCGCCATAAAGCGCATATAGAAAGCTGAGCTACAAATTTAAATGCCTTCCTTCAGCCAATGATGCCATTGCGAAATGAGACTGTTGAAAATAGAAGAATCATTTAGCCGTCTAAGCAGGTTCAGTGGCGATTGGTCGACGAATTGCAGCTATCCATCAACGGAGCTTCGAAACTGTTTTCGGTTTGCGGATGTTAGTGGCAAAGTCTGGTGCGTAACTAGGCGTCCATATTAGATAATTTACAATGAAAAAAACAACAAAACTGATCTTTATGCTCTTGTTGGGTATGATGGTCCTTTCCTGCAAGAAGAAGCCTGCGGCTCCCTTTGAGGAAGAAAAGCCTGGTGGTGTCAAGCCGGTGGCCCATGGTACGGTGGTTGGACTTGCCACCGAGCAAACGATAGGTCCGGGCGGCGGACAGTTGACAATCGTTGGCACCAAGCTAAAACTAAGTGTCCCTGCAGGCGCGTTGGATGGCGAGGTGAAGGTCACCGTTAGTGAAGTCACCAATACGCTACCCAATGGGGCCGTTGGCAAGGCCTACCGGTTTCTGCCGGAGAATGTGCAGTTTAAGAAAGACGTGGAAATAACCCTGCCATACGAACCACTTACCAATACCTCCCCGCAAGCGCTTCATTTAGCATACCAGGATGGAAAGGGCTATTGGCACATGGTAAAGGAGGCCTTGGTTGATGAAAATAACCGAACGGTAACGGCAAAAACAAGGCATTTTAGCGATTGGGGGGCGGTTGCCAACCTCTATATCAAGAACAATGGTAAAAACGCGCTTGATAAATCCCAGAGTACTGAGCTGGAAATCGCCTTTCTGCCATCAGTGTCGGATGATGACCTTTTGGCACCTGATGTACCACTGGACGCGAGCAAGGTGAAACAATGGCGGATTGCCTATGGTGCGACTGGATACGGGACGGTAACCGGCGGGCAATCGACCAAGGCGACCTACACCGCTCCTGCGACATTGACAGTTGTCAAGACTGCAACCGTGGAAGTGGAACTCCAGGGGGTTGGTGAAAAGCCGCTGCAACCTGTCATTTTGCAATACAAGGTAAAGTTACGTCCCGATGAGTATTGCCTTTGGACCTTCAATAATGAGTATCTTTTCTATTCCGATCGTACCGATGTGTGGTACAGCGATAAGATGTACGTGAATTTCTATGGGAACAAGGACAGCTATAGGTTTCACATAGAGGCACCGACCCAGACGTTCGGGGTAAAGCCGTTTGGCGAGAATAAGGCCTTTGTTTCCTCTTTTGTTGATGGGCATGATTATTATGCTTCTACCTATAACGAATGTGGGTCATCGGAAGCCTTGTTTACCGACGGTCAGATCCTGGTCACGGGAGTAGAGAATGGCTTGGTCTCGGGCGAGGTGAGTGGTCAGATACGCTTTCGTGACCCATCGGGTAATTGCTATAAGAAGTCCTTTGTTATCTGGGCCGAATTTCGGTACCGGAAGAAATAACTTTCATTCTCTGGCAGGCCCCATCACAAGTTGGGGCTTTTTTTGTGGATATGCGTAGCGGTCGTTTTTACTGCTATAAACCGTATCGGCAAGTATCTCCTTTATTTCTAACCCATTTTCTTTCAGATTATCAATCATGCTGCTCAGAACTTCAAGGAGGCACTGCCCATCCTTTATCTGCATGAAATGCATGTATATGGGTAAATACATGGTTTTGTGTATCGACATCAATTTGTGTCGAAAAATTCAATCTCGTGATTTTTCCTGGTTTTGTGGATATCCGGGCATCAGGATCTGATGGGCTATAATGGCGATTATTGACCGCACTAGCTAATCTAATTTGATTGGACGCCTGGTCATTTCGGTCGCGGTTGATATGCCAATGGATGGTTAAATTTATCCACCTTGGACACGGTGCAAAGAAGTTCGCGATAGACACGTCACTTCGCCACTCTTACGCCATCGCATTGCCAATTGGTGTTCTGGGAATGTTTTGTGAGCTTTCTTTCAGGTAGCTTTGGCTATTGGTTCTGTATGCGGGACTTTGTCTAGGGTCCAGGAAACCAGTTAATGTCATTGGTATTGATCGGGGCGATTGGATCTAAGGGCACGTGGGATAGTGATTTCCGACCACCGAGGCTTCAATTTCCCAACAACCCTTGTATGATGTGGTTAAAAAAAATCATTACTCCGTTGCTTGCCTTACCGCTCTTGTTTCTTTTCCCGTCATGTGAAAAAGAAAGGATCGATGCCGATGGTAGGCAAGTCACTGAGGTAAGGAAACAAATTCCTTTCACCTAAGGGCTTTAATCGATTTTTACGAATTAAATGCTTTTGTTGTTATTTCGCTCAACTCAATATATAATTACCTCCAGTCTTTGTTGCAAAGCATATCTATTCCAAAATGTTTTTTAGTCGATGATTAAATGTTATTGGTAGGCAGTTTCATTGCGTATGGCAATTCCTTTTGCTCACTTAACGAAACACCATGATTTTTACATCCCGAAGAGGGGTAAAAAATAAAAATTTGTGTATTATGAAAAAAATAAAGAACTACCTATGCTTGCTAGTTTTAGTCGTGGCGATTATCTCCTGCAAAAAGAAACCTCACATTGAGCCAGAGCCGGATCCAGAGGTGGTTATACCAGGTGCAGTAAAAACTCCGCATGCGGAATTAGTTGGAACAGCGGTGAGCCAAACCATTGGGGCGGCTGGTGGTACACTTACCGTACCGAATAGCCAGCTTAAATTAGTAATTCCCCCAGGAGCAGTTGATAAGGATATTAATTTTAGTGTTCAAGAGGTAAAAACAACGTTGCCGAATGGAGGTGTTTCTAGTGACACCTATCGTTTCTTGCCTGAAGATGTACAATTCCAAAAAGACGTCCAGATTGTGATGCCTTTCAAGTATGAGAACCACATGGCTATTGGTACCATTCGTCCCATTTACCAAGATAAGCATGGATATTGGCATGTAGTTAAAAATGGCATCCTTAACCGGAGCGAAGAAACCATAACCGCTAATACGCGACATTTTAGCGATTGGTCTTCCATTCCACTTTACTACATAGAAATAACAGGAAAAAAACGATTGGAAAAAGGAGAAAGTACAACGTTAACGGTTAAGCACTGGCCGACGCTTCCATCTGGAAATCCTGGTGACGATGATGATATGTTGGCTCCAGAGGGAGAAATTAGTTCCAAGTTAGTTAAGGAATGGCGCCTCTATGGTACTGGTGGGACCGAAAATCGTGGGACGGTAACTAGGGGCGAATCTACTTCGGCAACTTTCACAGCCCCTTCTACCTATCCTCCATACCAACGGGTTACAGGTATCGAAGCTGTAGTAAAAGGAGTAGATGGATGGCAAGATCAAAATTTGCAAATTTATGTAGACCGCTTGGCTGAAAATTATTGTTATGCACTTGTTGATGGTACATCGACAGACTCCTTTGGTGTCGGCGGAATCAATGTAGCCCCCGGGGATGGCATGTCAGTTACCTTTACTAGCCATAACTCTACCAGAATTTCTATTAATGCGCCCAAAAATACTTTTGGAAAATATGATTTTAATGAAGGTACATGGGTGAGCTTTTCCTACTTCCTTGGAAACTATTTTTCTACTACTTACACAGACTGTATTCCAGCTGGAAATTTATTCACAAAAGGAGATATTGTGGTCATTGAAAATAAAAATGGGCTGATTACCGGAAATATTGAAGGAGTTATTCGAATGCGGGAAAAAACATCTTCGGGTAATTATTGTTGGATAAAATCAGTTCCAATTGAGGTAGATTTCAGGTACAAAGCAAAGTAACCACATTAGGTTAAACGAAGCTTTAAGACATGTTACCTGAACATTAGTTCAAGATTTCACCAGGTTTCTGCAAGGGGTTGTCAAATTTGGCGATCCCTTTTTGTATTTGAAATTACTTTAAGCCATATAACAAGTGAGGTCAAGATAAGATTGAGGTGTTGGAGGGTAGCAGGGATGAAGCAGTGGTAATAGCATAGAGCAAAATATTGACATAGTTATTCTAAATAAGCCCCATTGGTGCAAGCCTATTGCTCTTGCCAGTTAGAACACTTTATTTCTTCACCATATAGGACATATAGGGACATGTAAGTAATTCCAGGACGAACAGACGCTTTGCGTTTGTCGATGAAATGCCTTGGAGATCATTTTGGTAGGGAATAATCCCTTCTTTAGCAATAGTTCATCTCGCTTATGCCATCGCATTGCCAATTGGTGTTCTGGGAATATTTTGGGGCCTTTCTTTCGGGTAGCTTTGGGGCTTGGTTTGCAGCTTAGACTTTGTCAAAGGCATTTGGGCTAGGGTCGGATTGGGATGATTTCCCGATCGACGTTGCTACGATGTCCAGGATCCTCAGGCCCAGGAAATCAGTTGTTAATGTTGTTGGTATAGATAGGGGCGATTGGAGCTAAGGGGAGGTGGGATGGTGATTTCCGACCGCCGCGGCTTCAATTTCCCAAAAACCCTTGTATGATGTGTTTAAAAAAAATCGTTACTCCGTTGCTTGCCTTACCGCTCTTGTTTCTTTTTCCGTCATGTGAAAAAGAAAGGATCGATGCTGATGGTAGGCAGGTCACTGAGGTAAGGAAACAAGTTCCTTTCACCCATGTACATACCAGTGGGTCCACGCCCGTTTTCATTACCTATGGAACCGAATACAAAGTTGAGTTGGAGGGGTCTGCGAATTTGGTTTCCAGATATCAGGCCGTCGTGTCTGGCAATGAAATTTCCCTGGGTTACGGGGATTTTAGGCTTGGCAGGGATGATCTGGAGATCCATGTCACCTTGCCCTTGCTTGCCAAGGTCTCACTTAGCGGAAGTGCCAAGATTGAAATAGATGGTATCTTCCCTAATCAATCTTCCTTGCATGCTGATGTCAGCGGTTCGGGTGCGATTGAATTGACTGGGAAAATGGTGGTCGACCGGGTCAACGTCAACATATCGGGCAAGGGTGATGTGCGGTTCGGAAACCTCTCAGGCAGAAATGCCTTTTTGAATATTTCCGGTAACGGTAACATCATTAACGGTGTTACCGATAACCTCCAGGCGGTGATCAGCGGAAGTGGCAATGTCTATTATACTGGTAATCCTCATGTTGAGGCTAGGCTGAGCGGTACGGGACGCGTTATCAGGTACTAGCATAAGCCGGGTCTCTTTGTTCAAGGCAATAATCATTGTAAGGCCTGGCAGTATTGCCGAAATCACTTTTAACTTGCTTTTGGCCCCATGGCGATATAGTGTTCAACCGTAGGGAATGGCTCATAGAAATGATGCAGCAACGATTTCCAGGTTTGGTAACCCGTTGATCCCCTAAAACCAATGGTATGGTGCTCAAGGGTTTTCCATTCCACCAGCAAGATATATCTATGGTCATTCTCGAGGCAGGGTAACAACTGGTGGCAAAGATAGCCTTCCATGGTAGAGATGATTTGTCCTGCCTCAACAAAGGCTTGCTCGAATTCCCTGGTTTGACCCTTGACGATGTTAAGTATGGCAACTTCTAATATCATGTGAATTTATTGGGTTAGCGTTGTTGATCAATAATGCCCCGATTCCAACAGGGATCAGTCCTGTGGGATTGAAGCTTCTGAGGTGAGCCTGAAGGACTGCCGGTAGTCCCGGTGGTTTGCCCGCTGGTGTCGTCTTTTGCCATGGTGTTTTTGTTGGTTCTCGTTAGCTTATGTCCCGAGGCGCAGGTCTGGTAGGGTTCAGCAGCTAAGCCCCCAAACCCAGTCACCAAAGTGTGTGGGTCTGTTAATTGCCCCTGAGGATCTTGAATGAACCCTCTGTTTTACGGTTGGTTTGGGTGCAATTGGTGTAATTATAGGGCGTAGCACTAAAATGGCCTTCGATGATCCCGTTTGGTTTATCTTCGAACTTGGTTATCGTGATGCTGCCGTTTGCGTAGATCCTCTTGCCAGTTGAGCATTCGGTATAGCTGCTGATGTAATTCTTGTTGTCCTGGGTCAGGGTTATTGCGGCCTTTGAGGGTTTCTGCATGTCGCCAAGGTCATAGGTTCCTTCCTTTGCCCCATTTAAGTGTATACTTAGCCCGCCACTTGTAGAGGTGGTGGCGATTATGGTTTCCCCGTTAAACACGCCCGCGGAGTAAAAGATGGAGTTGTGCTCAATGCCAGATGCGGTCCACTTGATGAACTCGTTTGGTAAGAGCGTCAGTTCCTTCCGGATAATCACCATGCCACTTTTGCCAGGGCGCGACGGATTACTCTTGCTTACCAGATTTTGCAAGGTCAGTTCTATGATTGCGGTAGCACTTTTATCTATTGAGGCTGGAGCCTTATAGGTAACGCTGGCATTGTTGCCCCCGGTAATGCTCCCAACCCCGTTGATGACCTTCCAGCTTACCACTTGATTTGACCTTACCGGTTTGTTCTCACCCAGAAGGTCGTTCATCGAGTAATCATGGATGTAGGTAGACAAAGTGCATTCCTCCCCTGCGGCCAGCTCTTTTTTGCTGGATGAAAGATGTACTTCCCTGATTAGCGACCAATCACTGAAATGCGTCGTTGTTACCTTTAAGCTTCTTGAGGAAGGGTTTACCGTTGAGTTTATTAAAGGGTGCCAAAAACCTTGGTTATCTTGGTAAACTAAGTAAAGGAAATCTGAAGTTGTGCCATCCGTATCACTGTCGCTATATTTAAGTACTACATCCACCGGTTTCTTGAAAGTAAGATTTTCTGGAAGAAAACGATACACACGACCTGTAGAAATTGCAAGATTCTTTTCTATCTCCTGGATGGAAAATTCGGTGTTATTAGTTAATGCTCCGGCCGGGATATTAATTGTAATTGAGCCATCAGGTAACGAAAAGCTACCACCCTCGGCACCTATTGTTTTTTTTATAGCATCACCGATTGTAGCGCCTTTTATGGTTTTTACTGCCGTAAAAGCTTCTTGGTCTGGTTTCTTTGGTGATTTCTTGCAGGAAGGTAGGCTGATGGTCACGATTAACAGCAACAATAAACAAAGATTGTCTGAATTATTGATTTTCATATTAGATAGAATTATTTATACAAATCGAGCGATTATGAGTTGGAATATAAAGTAGTATAGATAAATACCATTGAAAAGACTCCCATCAGCCTTTTATAAAAGACAAACTGCAATTGTCGGACTTTAATAAATAAATGAGAGTATGTCTGTATTTTAAATTTCGTATAGATCGTGTTTTAAGTTAGAAAGACGCAGATTATTTACTTGTATGCCGATCGGACAGAGTTAGGTGAGTCTGTTTTACTTATGACGTTTGTATGCATCATTTGGGAGGACATCGGAAACTTTCGCGTTTGAATACAATAAAGGTTGGATGATCTCTGTTTCTGCATTTTTTATTGCTCAACACTCGAAGAAAAATAAGATTGCTTCCTGATAATTCAATGTGCTTTTCGGAAACAGAAGGAACTTACAAATAGAATTGGTTTCCTCACTAGCCTCGTGTTTCCTGCTTAGTTGATAAAGCCAAAGGATTAGATTATACTTTGGCTTTATAGCTGTTTTATTTACTGGCTTCTACATATTTAGCTGAGTCTTCATAGAAATGATAAGTTGAAATTTTACCATCTTTAATTTCGCACATTAAAGACCAATCACTAGTAAATGTTTTACCAGTAACCTTCACAACATGTGTAAACTTACCGTTTGCAAATGCAATATTTCCTTCACCAACTAAGTGTTCTACTGAAAAAGCTTTGGTGTCAAATGCATTGCCAAGATTGGTGAGGAATGCCTTTGCACCATCCTTACCATTGTATGCCCCATAGATTTGTTGATCTTCCCGTTTACCGTCTCTAACTGCGGTAATTTTACAGTCATCGCTAAAGGAATTGATAACGCCTTCAAAATCGCCTTTGCCAAATGCGGAAAAAAATGTTTGTACAGGTGCTGTACTTTTATTTACTGTGGTCATAGTTGTACTGTTTTTATTGTTTGTTGTTTTTTGTGTGGTGTGTTGAGCTTTCGCGCCTAAGGCAAGTAAGCAAGTGGTCGAAATGACTAATACTGTTCTTTTCATTTTTAAGGGTTATTTAATTGTTACGAATTTGGATTGAGCCATTTCTTGAAAATTCTGTTATAAATTGGAAGTATGGCATAAAATACGATGGGTACTGCTATCAGTGTAAGAATAAGCGTTCGTAATGCCAAGGGCAAAGGCACGAGCCAATCTCCTAAAAGAAAGAATAATATCGTAATCAATGGGTAAATGGCGAGCCAGATTAAAAATGCCCGTTTATGCTGTTGATTTTTATCCATATAGTAAGGTTAAAAGTGAATTGATATTTATTTGCAGCAAAACTATATTATACATATACTTGTGTCAAGTATGTACTATTTTGTACTCTACATACCATTTGTATACTATTGTTGATTATCAGTATATTAAATTTTATTATTATGGCGAAAAAAATAAAAAGCGCTCCTGCTTGTTCTGTTGATTATGCTTTTAGAAGGATTGGAGGGAAATATAAAGGAAGAATTTTATGGCACTTACATCTGTATCAAATTCTGCGATATGGTGAGTTGAAACGTAGCTTGCCGGATATTACCACAAAAATGCTTACGCAGACATTAAGAGAGCTTGAAGATGATCAATTGGTAAATCGTAATGTATTTCATGAGGTGCCGCCGAAAGTTGAATATACACTCACCAGTATTGGAGAAGAGTTGATACCTTTTATTGGCTATTTAAAAGACTGGGGAGATCGACAAATTAAAAATAAAAACACTCAAAAATCCAACTTAAGTGTGAGTTTATAAATTTTTAATAAAAAATAAAGCGGGCTTTTAAGGCCCGCTCAGGTTTCGTGAGAAACCATCACAAAACACACTCCCAACTATCTTAATTACCGAAAAGATTTGTACTGCAAGATTAACATCCTAATACCATTCTCGTAAAAACAATAGACATACTACTTGAAATAGGGTATGAATAGCTTAAAAAATGAAATCAATAGTAAATTGACTTGCAAGAACTAGATACGAACGCTTTGACCTGAATAAACATTGATATAAATACCTGTATCTTTTTCCTTTTTAATAGCCATTATAATACCTTTTGCTGCTTCATCAGGCAATACGGGTGCTAGTGCTCCTCCCAATTTTGTTCGTACCCACCCGGGGTGTATAGCGAATACTTTTATTCCTGTACCTTCGTATGACTGCGCAAGTAATTTAGTATAAACATTCAGACCGGACTTAGAAATACGATAAGCATAAGCATTTGATTGCAAGTGTTCAAAAAGACCCATTTCGCTAGAAATGTTTACAACAACTGCCTCCTGACTTAATAAGGGTAAAAGGGCTTCAGTAAAGAAAATCGTACCTGTTAAGTTAGTGTCTATGGTATCTTTAAAAGAATCCAACGTTGGTCTCAACAAGTGAATGTCGTCAGCTATGCCTGCATTATTGATCAGTAAATCAATTTTTGACACTAAGTTTTCAATGATAATTTTTGAGTTTGCAATGGACGCTTCATCCTTGAGGTCTAATTTAACTACGGATAATTTAGGATGTGATAGTGTTACCTCTCCAGATCTGGAAGTAATGAGCACACAGAAACCTTCCCTTAATAGGTTCTCAGCAAGTGCTAGACCAATTCCACTATTACCACCTGTAATTACGGCTACTTTATTTCTTGTATTATTCATTTTGTTTGAATTTTTATTTGATCCGAAGTGACTTTAAATCATCTAAAAAATAAATTCTCGTAGACAAAAAACATAGCAATGCGTATGAAAATAGCTTAATCAAGCTTAAATAACTTAAAGCAATGTGTTTGTTGGAATTATCTTATCTGCTCAATATTAGTGATGCAACTTATCCACGAAATAGCGCAGATGCGGAGCTCAAATTATGGGACAACCGATTATATGGAAATGCGGATGCTAGCTTTGCTTTATCAACAAGAAGAGCATAAGCACCAAAAAAAAGTTTGGAGGATTATTGTAGCATAAAAAGTTCTTCATTATAAACTGATGGAAAATGACCAGCACAGTCCATAGCTGAAAATACAAGTGTAATCGGTAAAGCCCAGAATAGAAGGGTTGAATTTGTGAAAATTTGATGTTTAATTATTTGCCTATGTTTCTATGACTAATCGATAATGGGTTAGTTCAATTTATTTTTACTCCAATCTCTATTTTATATTTTAGTTGTTCATAGGCTTAGTTGTGTTTTTTGTCTACGAAAGTGTCTCTTCTGTAATAATTGGTAGAGTACATGTATTGACTTCCCCAATTTTGCATTAAAATTTTTCATTGCCTGACACCGCGATCTTAATGATGATCATATTTGTGATTAATTGTATCTTTATGTGTTGAGCCAGTGCCATTTTTTTCCTATGGGAGTTAGAACGTTTCTTGTATTTTTTCTTGTTTTCAGTATAAATACTGTTTGGGCTACTGTTCAGAAACCCAACTTACTTGACACTGCAATAGTTTCTGGATATTTAAAGCTTGCAAAAGAAAAGTTAAAAAACGGTGATTTAAATGAAGTAGCAATATCGCTTAAGAAAGCAAGTGTATTTAAAGATACGTCGTCAATTCAGCAATATAATTTTAACTATCTTAACCTCTACCGCAAACTCTTAAACAGAAGAGGTTCGCATCAGGAAGCATTTCAGCTTGCTAAGCGATTAATGGCTRTTAGTATACAAACAAAGAATAAATTCCAATCGGCAGAAGCTTATCAAGCGATGGCAGAACAGCAACGAGCAGTTGGTAAACTTCAGCTCGCTACCGAAAATATAATTAAAGCGATTACCATAGCAGAAAAATACGGTTTTAAAAGATCACAAGCTGAGTATTATTACTTTCTAGCTAATATTTTTTTTGAACTCAGAGAACC
>NZ_JBFTIZ010000035.1:2342-30415 GCF_056395165.1 Pedobacter sp. 10L46_2 | reverse complement strand
CTGTGCAGCGATCTTCCAACGGTGACAATCGAAGTAGCGAT
The DNA here is from genome assembly GCF_056395165.1 of Pedobacter sp. 10L46_2. Lineage (NCBI taxonomy): Bacteria > Pseudomonadati > Bacteroidota > Sphingobacteriia > Sphingobacteriales > Sphingobacteriaceae > Pedobacter > Pedobacter sp. 10L46_2. The sequence continues at coordinate 30,374 of NZ_JBFTIZ010000035.1, read as the reverse complement.
GGGTTTCGTAACTCAACTCCACACGACGTTCGTTCCTGATCCTTTCTCTCATTTGCTGAGCATTAAGACCTGTTGGAAGTGCTGGCATTCCGGCACGTTCCCTGATCAGGTTCATGTATTTATACACATCGGCAACTGGCCCGTCTGATTCATTTAGTGCTTCTGCATAGTCCAGATAAAATTCACCAAGCCTGAAAAATATCCATGTTTTAAGTGAAAACCTGCCCTGGGCAATATTCGCCGTAGGATCTACAGATTTTTTAAGCAAATATCCTGTCGTATTATAATCTCTTCCGGCATTTCCTCTACCATCTGCTCCACTGGACCAGAACTGCAAGCGGCGGTCAATGAAGTAGGCTCCGTTAAAGTTAATAGAAGCATAAAATCTGGGATCCCGGTGCACATACATATTGCTTACCCCTTCCATCCAGCGTCCGGTCATGGCTGTAGCTGTATAACCTGCTTCAGTATATCCGGAGGATTGATTGACCACTGGTGACCCATCACTATTATAACCTAGTATTGGTGCTTTTCCATTGTCCATTTCATAAGCATCTACTTGCTGCTGAGTTGGGTTATACCCATTCCACCCGCCCAGGCTTCCAGGGAAAGCACATTTCTCGGTCATTCCCGGATAATAACCGCCAATATCAGGTGTAGTACAATTACGTGCAAGGATCACTTCAACGTTGTTGTTTTCCAGAAACAATTGCTGGTAATTCTGCACAGGATCTGGATATTTTCTATAAAGCTGATAACCGGCAGCCTCACATTTATCGATACACTCTTTGGCGGCAAGAGCTGCAGCTTTCCATTTTTCGGCCTGATACTGACCAGGGAAAAGTTTTATACCTTCTTTATCTGTGAAGCCTGCATAGTCAGGATTGCCGTTCCATAAAGGGCTTGCCACATACAATAACATTCTTGCCTTTAGCGCCATCGCAGCCGCAGCAGTAACCCGTCCAATATTCCTATCGGAAGTAACTCTCATTGGCAACAAACTGATCGCCCTGTCACATTCTTTAGAAACAAAATCAACACCCTGATCAAGTGGTTGGCGTTTTATTTTAGTGAAATCATCGGCTACTCCTGCATCATAATCCATAATGGGAATCGGGCCATAGATTCGCATTAGCCAAAAGTGGTAAAAAGCACGCAGGTATACGGCTTCACCTATCCAACGGTCTTTATCCTGCTGGGTAAAGTCTTTGCCAAGGGGAGTTCTGTCGATGTATTTCAGAAAAATATTCGCTTTGCGAATACCCTCATACATGTTACGCCACTGCTGACTTGCCACATTATAGGCGTTCCAGGAACCCTTGTTCATCAGTTTTGCAAATTTCTCCGGCCAGGGTACATTCATCTCATCAGAGGCAACTACAAACGGATTAGGATCGACCATGTCGGTAAACCAGTTCTCAAGTGGGAGATCGGCATAAACATCCGATAAAAATGCTTCAGCATACCTGCGTTGAAGAAAAGCTTCTTCAATGGTAATGTCCTCTTCAGGGCTTTTATCCAGAAAATCTTTTTTACAAGAGGAGAACATCAAAAGCTGCACGAACAATAATCCACAGATTAAATATTTCATATCAAATTCTTTTATAATGGTTATTGGTTATATTATTTAAAATCAATCTGCAAACCTGCATTGAATGACCGCTGCAAAGGATACCCACCGGTTCCGTCATTAGATTCCGGATCGATGATCTTAATATGATCCCAGGTATACAAGTTCATACCGTTGACAAAAAACCTGAGGGAGCTTACCCCTATCCTGCCAGACACGCGCTGAGGTAAAGTGTACCCCACTTCAAGGTTACGCAACCTGAGGTAATTCCCATTTTTCATCCAGGTGGTAGAATTCAGGAAATTATTTGGATTGTTACCGACATCTATTGCAGGATACTTCGCACCCCGGTTCTCTGGTGTCCAACGATTGTTGTAATATTCGGTGAGTACATTATTTACCCCCAGACCATCGTAGAAAGGCCACATTGAAGTTCCGCTCAAGAAAATACTCGATTTGGCTGCCCCTGTAAAATACAGGCTAAAATCAAAGCTTTTATAAGATATGGTGCCGCCAAAACCAAATGTCATTTGAGGAAGACGCGGATAACCTACGGGGATCTGGTCATAAGAATCAATTATACCATCACCGTTAATATCCTTGTATTTAACATCTCCCGGTCTTGGGATAGAAAAGCTTTGTTTTGGACTGGTAGCAATATCTTCCTCGCTTTGGAATAAACCTTCAGAAATGAATGCAAAACTCTGATTTAACGGCAATCCTTTACCGGATAAATAGGAATATCGGCGTGTGGGCTCATCGTTTTCTACAATTGTATTCTTAGCAAAGGTGAAATTACCACGCAAGGAATAGAAAAATCCACCAGATGTAGTATTTCGCATTTCTATTAATCCATCTATCCCCTTGTTTTTGATTGCACCAATATTTCCATAAGGAATAGACCAGGGATAGAATCCGGTTACAAAGGGCACCGTTTGGCGCTGCAAGAGAATACCCGTACGATCTTCATCAAAAGCATCCACCTGCAAGGTTATTTTATCATCCAGGAAGCCAAGGTCCAGACCGATGTTTCTTTTTGTTGCACGTTCCCAGGTGACGTTTTGATTACCGATCTGGTTCTCCTCCATCCCATAGAAAAGCTGCTGATCCGGGCCAAACGGATAAGATTGTCCAACTGTTTTTACAGTGCTTAGAAACAAGAAGCGCTGGTTGATCTGATCATTTCCCACCTTTCCATAAGAGGCTCTTATTTTCAGGTTGCTGATTGCGGATGCATTCCAGAATTTTTCATTTGAAATTACCCACCCGGCTGAGAAGGCTGGAAAGAAACCAAATCTTTTTCCTTTCGGAAAGTTTTCAGATCCATTGTAGCCAAAGTTAACCTCTGCAAGATATCGGTTGTCGTAGTTGTAGGTGACCCTACTGGCTAAGCCCATTCGGCGAAAAGGGAGATTCGACACGGAGCTGCCCGCAGAAAGATCCACATAATCACGCTGATTATATAATAGCATGGAAGTCAGTCCGTGTTTATCAAATGAGCGCTCATAATTCAATTGGGTTTCCATATAAATAGCCCTGTTGCTCCCATTTTCGATGTAATATCCGAGTGGCTTTTCTTCTCTAAACGGTTCACTATACAAATCTTCTCCGGTTTCAGGATCTGTTCCCAGATACCGCTTCACTTCAAATTCCTTGGCCCTTACATTATTGGTCTGACCGTAACGATCATACGAAAACAAACCCCTTAATGATAAACCTTTGGTCACCAGTTCAGACATGTCCCATCTGGCTGCGAAAGTACCCTGCAAGGTACTACGATCTTGTGTACTGTAGCCCGATTGCGAGACCCTTCCCCAAGGATTCCATCCCACAAAGGTTTGGGCACCCCCAGGTGTTCCATCTGGATTCTTAACTGGAAATGCAATTGGCGATATTGTTTTTAAAGATTGAAAGATATCTGGTGCTGAGAATCCGGGATAGTTCCCATTCTGAATAATTCCACCTAGGCCAAGTTGCATGGTAAGACTTTTTGATAAGTTCAGATCAATATTGCTCCTGAAATTGTATCGTTTGATATTGGCATTCGTATTGAATTTATTGGACATATCCTGTTTATAAATTCCATTCTGAAGGGTATAACCAACATTGGTATAATACTTAATGATTTCATTACCACCGGTAACACTTAAATTATTGATGGTTTGCCAGGTATCACGCTTCAATACCGCATCTGTCCAGTTCGAGTTGGGATACAGGTAGGGATCTGAGCCATTACCAAATTTTTCGAGTTCTTCAGCTGACCACCTAGGCTGTTCACCAGAAAACATCCTTGCCTCATTCATCAGGGAGGCATATTCTTGTCCGTTAATATATTCTGGCAGCCTTAAGGCATGTAAAGCCGCCGCTTCTGTACGGAATGTTACAGCTGGCTTGCCGCTAACTCCGCGCTTCGTTGTAATGAGAATAACTCCATTGGCACCTCGCACGCCATAAACAGCGGTAGCAGATGCATCTTTTAGTATCGTAAAGCTCTCTATCTCCTGAGCATTAATGTTATTCATATCACGCTCCACTCCGTCTATCAATATTAGCGGTGCGTTGTTTCCAAAAGTTGAAAGTCCTCGTATATAAACCTGCGCAGCATCATATCCGGGCTCGCCGCTCGCCTGACGGGTAATGATGCCAGGCAGTTTACCTGCAATTGCATTGGATAATGCCGGGGTGGAAACCCGTTGAATCTCTTTGACAGAAATGGTAGACAATGAACCGGTAACGGAAATTTTCTTTTGCGTACCATAACCAACGACGGTTACTTCATTTAATTTATTCTCCTCATCGGGTTCAAGCTTAATTTTGAACTCTTGTGATGAACCAACTCTGATGGTTTTATTCTTATAACCGATAAAAGAAAATTGCAGGGAATCATTGTCTGAATTAACCGACAAAGAGAACTCACCCTTCTGGTCAGTCACCGTTCCCTGCGCGCTTCCTTTTAGTCTTACAGAAACCCCGGGTATGGCTTCATCTTTTTCATCAACCACTTCGCCGCGGATAACTCGGTCGGCGACTTGAAAAGGCCAGCTTTTGGCTTTTACTTCTGTTACCAGGAACAGAATGATCAGAAATGCTAAAATTTTATTCATATAAGTTGTTTGGTTTAGTGGTTCAAAACCGCAAAAAAGTAGCACAAAAAACAATAAACGTCATCAAAAATCCCTCACAGATAGACAAAATTATTCTTTTTGCGTTTTTTATGCGTTTTATAATACAAGTATAACCGCAAAATTCATAACTTCCAAATGTTTTAACAGAAAAAAATTTTACTTTTGTTAAATCTGTTATAAACTGCTTATGCGTAAAGAAGAAAGACACAAACTGATTATGAGGGAAATCAACCTCCACAATAAGGTCCTATCAGCCGATCTGAGTACTTTATTAAACATTTCTGACGATACAGTCAGGCGTGATCTGAAGGAGCTGGCCGAATCAGGTAAAGTCCTGAAAGTTCATGGAGGTGCTGCGAGCAAATCTTTTATTGCCCCCTTTAATTTGCAAAATGAAGTATATGCGCTTGCAGAAAAGAAAAAAATTGCAGAAAAAGCCCTCAAACTGATTAAAAATGACATGGTTATTCTTACAGAGGGTGGAACTACCATTCTGGAACTGGCCAAAATGATTCCCAAAAACCTAAAGGCAACATTCTTTACTGTTAGCCCTCAGGCAGCCATTACCCTATCAGAACACAGCAATTTGGAGGTGATTACTATAGGGGGAAAGCTAAGCAAAAACGCAAACCTGCATACCGGAACAAGTGTAATTAACGAGCTATCCGACCTTAAAGTAGACCTTTGCTTACTTGGCGCCAACGCATTTTCTGTAGAAGAAGGCCTTACTGATATGGACTGGGAGATTGTACAGGTAAACAAAGCCATTGTGAATGCTTCCAGAAAAGTTGCGGTTTTGGCGATTGCAGAAAAGTTAAATACATCGCAAAGAATCAGAATATGCCCAATCAATAAAATAAACTACCTGATCACAGAATTACCACCAGAAAGCCCCTACCTGGCCAACTTCAGAAATGATGATTTGAAACTTCTTTAGCATAGAACACGCTCCGCCAAGCTATCAAAATAATTCTTTGAATGGATCTACCTCCATTCCAGCGGAGCGAGAAACAAACCTTTTTTATCCCAGCCTGTATTGGAGATAAACCATCCTTCTTTTTTATCATAAATAATTTCAGCAGCATGGATAGGAAGCGAACAAACCAGGTTCTTTTCAGGAAAATTTTCGGGGTCCTTAGACCAGTATACATCTGTTTGATTGTATTGGGTCATTGCCCTGCATATAAAAAGGTAGAAAATTCCATTTCTATGTACAACAAAAGGACTCTCAGCATCCCCTCCCCAATCTACCACATAAGGTTGGATATGCACAATTTTCGGACCGCCCCAGTGCAACAGATCGGGCCCTGTTCTTACTGCAACTACTGATCGATGGTCGACCTCATTGTAGGTTCTGGTATAGTAATAATAATATTTACTTTTATATTTCATGATATACGAATCACGTGCATGGCCAGGGTCGCTAAAGAGCGGATTAAGTTGATAACGCTCCCAATCTACCAGATTGTCGCTTTTTGCCATGCATAACTGACCCCATGAGGCGTAGTTAGGGGCATCTTTTTGCATATTGCCAATATTATAAAACATATAAAAGGCATTCTTATCTTTTATAACGTGAGGTGCCCACAATACGCGCTCCTTACCTTCCTTCACAGACATGGCATCCCCTTTATCCTTCCATTTCCGCTGCATCAGAGAACCAGAAGTAATGTGGAAGAATCTAGTTTCTCCACCCCATGGCCTGATTGGATGGTGCCCAATGATGCCATACGCATGCCAGATACCATCAACACTTCTTACGAAGGAATGATCATTTGTATACCAGGTAGTGTCTTCTTTTGACCGGGTATCATTTGGATTAAAAATGTGAACAAAGCTCCCTTTTATATACGGGGTTTCAAAAGACTTTTCCTGCTGCGCCATGGCATGCTGACAAAATGTAAAAGCGATTGTCAGCATCGTAATGCTCATTTTTTTCATATCGGTATTAAAACAGGCCAATGATTATTTTATAGGTTTTACTTGTGGCAGCACATAACTATACACCTGATATCTCAGTTCACTCCAAACACTCTGCTCCGGAAAATCCTTTCCCGGATAAAGCTGCTGAATTGTAGGAATAAATTTAATCCTTACTCTTAGTTTAGATAAACCTCTTGTTAGTTTAGCCGGAATCAGGAATTCATCATCTCTGAAACGTCTGTTTGATGTTTCGATCTGATACACTCTTTTCGCCAATTCACCGGCTGGTCTTGAAAACATACAAGTACTAGATCCTGCCAAATACCATATACCCGCTTTTTTCCAATCTTTTTCTTTAATTTTTCTTCCTGATAGGTTCCCGGCAATATAAACTTCCGCAGTTTGATTCGGATAGCGATAATCCAGCGTCCGTCGTAATAGCGCACCCAGGTTATCAGGACTCATACTCACCGTAAACTCAGAAATACCTGATGTATGTCGACCATCTTCTTCATGGGCAGGATAAATCTCTTTGCCGATCAATTCTTTATACCCAGGAATCCTTTTAGGTAAATCCAAGCCCCATGCCCCGGCGGGAAACTTATCCGGCCCCCATTCATATCTCGATAGAATGGTTTCCACTTTGGAAGCCTCTGGTGAATAATAAGCGTGGCGCAGTTCATCATCTTGCTTACCAATATCAATCGAATCTGTTTTAATCAGTGACGCTGATGGCATTCCATACCAATAAGATACAGCTTCATAATGCTCCTGAGAAACGTTTTCGCTATGCTCAAAATTTATAACAGCCCGGTTTCCAAAGGGCATCAGATCAGCAATAAGAAACCGATATGCTGACTGAATAAGATCCTTATCATTTACTGCTGTTTTTTTCTCAGTAGACCCGCAGGGATGACCTGCAAGTGGAAGTGTCATGTTTTCCCCACCCCAATAATCACCTCCTCCTGCCCATTCCTCTGTTCCTGTACCATAGGCCTGGGGGCTCTTGCTGTCATCGAAAAAGAATCTTGGATCACCTTCCAGCGTATTAAGATTGGCATTGTGAGAAAATATAAATGATGTTCCAAGGAAACTTCCTGACCACTGCTGATGTCCTTCTATACCCCGAGTATCTAACCAGGTCATATCCTGACCCAAATCCGGTTTAGGTATATCCTTATAGGTAGCATGAAAATACGCATTTCTGTTGCTGGCTGTTTTCAGCTTTTCGTAACGTATTTCATAATTTATCTCTGCGTTGTCAGGTGCTATGCCGGTAAGTTCAAATTTTGCTGTTTTAAAGAATGGCATAGGATAATAGCAAGCAAGCTCAACTTTGTTGTTTATATAATCATAGCGAATATTTATGGGAAGCCCCTTGACCAAAAACTCCTTTTTCTCGCGATTAAAGAAGGTACCCGCTCCAAAAAAAAGACATAGCGGTGCATCTACAGATGGATATGCTGCATCGTCCCATGTTATTTTTAAGTGAATACGCTCCAAATCCATTGCTTTACTAAGCGGAAAACTTAGCTTAACGGCCCGAACCAGAGATAAGGGATTTTTAAGTGTGGCCAAAGTAATAGTCTTCTGATTCAATTTTAACTGACCTTGCTGTGCATTGATATTTTTGGGGGCAATATCCTTACCTGAAAGGTTAACCAGATCAACAATATCCTGATCTGGCGTTTTATTTACATTCCATGATCTGATGGGCTGAGAAAGGTTTTGCTCATTAGCATAAAGATGATAAATATAATAACCGGTACCATAAAAGGTACGGGAATAAGCAATACTCATCGAATCCTGAAAAGCCATTGGCACCCAGATCAGATCTGCACCTTTTGTAGCGCCCCATGTCCACCCCAATGGCTTAGGAAATGCCGCATTCGGAATAAAGGCGGTTTCTTTCAGCGTTTTAATTGCGTTGACAGGATCGGATGTTGCCGTTTCTTTTACAACATTGTCAATGCCGTCTATCTTAAAATGCCATGGACTGCCATGCCAGTGATTAGTGCGAAAGAAATAGAGGATGCCTTTCCCTTTTACGCTGAGGGTTACGTTCTCATCTTCTTTATTCATAAACAAAAAATGCGAGGCATCACTACCTCCGCCAGTACGATCATAGGTACTTCGCATATAGGCCCTTACGCCTATGCGTTGAAGCGGAAGCTGGTCCCATTTGCGATAGGCATCAAATCCTACTGGTACTGAAAGTACGTTTTGTGCATTTGCGCTTATGGACATTACAGCTAAACTTGCAAGAAGGCATTTTGAGATGATTTTTTTCATATGAGCATCAGTTTTATGGTGTGACTATAGGCCAGTTATCGGTTCTGAATGGAATCAATGGCAATCCATCTTTATTAAAAACATTGCCAATCGAAGTGTCATGAAAAGCATAACGCAGTGCTACAGGATGTTTAACAGAATCACTCCAGGCGATTATTTTATTATCCTTTAAAGTTGCCATGGCTGCGTAAAATATGCTGTCTTTACCTGCAATTTCTATATCGTTAACTTTCTCTCCTTTAATAACCATTCCTGCTGATGCATTGGCAATGGTTATTAAAGCCTTGTTCTTTTCAAAACTGACGTGCGTATAAACGGGACTTTTATATGCATGTATTTTGTGTCCGTAGGTTTCGGCCAATGCCCAATTGGCAAGTCTCCAACCTACATCATGCTTATTTTCAGGATGCACGTTATTGACATCTGTAACCAGATCGGTTGTAGCTACCATACCAGTATTGGGATGAGACATACTTTGCAATTGTGCTTCACGCAAAAGTGCGCCACTATTTACCTTTTTGTAGCTGAAAGGAGCGATCTGAACATAATAAAATGGGAAGTCCTTTTGCCATGCCTTCCGCCAAGCATCTATCAGCGTAATAAATAACTTGCTGTAGGTATTGGCAGTTTCCGTATTATTTTCTCCCTGATACCAAATTGCACCGGCAATTGAATAATTCGTTATCGGTGCAATCATCGCGTTATAGGCATAACCCGGATGATATGGAACCATCCCACTTGGCTGTATCCGGGAGGCAGCTGACTTTAAAGCAGTATCTGCATTTACTAGGCTATCCGGCGTCCATACTTCCGCAGCAGATCCTCCCCAGCTTGCCCCGATCAACCCAATTGGGGTACCGAGCTTTTCATTTAATTTTTTGCCAAAGAAATATCCAACAGCACTAAATGTCTTCAAAGCGCTACTGTCGCATACTTCCCAGCTTCCTTCTACATCATCCTGAGGATATCTTGCCGATTTTTTAGGTATACAAAAGAACCGTATATTCTTATTATAGGCCTGTGGTAGTTCTTCTTTGATATCTTTTAATCCCCAGTTGCCACACATTTCCATATTGCTCTGACCGGAACAAACCCATACCTCACCTATTAGTATGTTAGTAAGTGTAATCAGGTTCTTTCCTTTAAAACCAATCGTGTAAGGCCCCCCAGCACCTGAACCAGGCACAGTAATTTGCCACTTTGCGTCCCTGTCCCCAACAACCTGATAAGATTTTTGATTCCATGATGTGGTGATCGAAATTTTTTCATTAGGATCTGCCCAGCCCCACAGTTTAACATCCATTTTTTGTTGCAACAACATATTATTACCTATAATTGCAGGCAAACGGATATTACCAAAAGAGGAAAAACCAGAGAAGATCATTACACAGGCTAATAATGACAGGATCTTTGTTCGTTTTGAGGTAAATTTATTTTTCATTGAGAATCTTATGATAACGATTAACCCTAAGTTCAGCCTGGGCTTTATGTCCGGCAAACCCCTCCAGTTCGCATAATCTCATGGCATACTCACCTATTAACACACTTGCCTGTGGCGTACATCGTTGATAGGTGCAGTTTTTTAAGAACTTACCAACCCATAATCCTCCGGTATATCTGGCTGCCCTTCCGGTGGGGAGTGTATGATTTGTTCCAATCACCTTGTCGCCATAAGCAACATTGGTTTCCGGCCCTAGAAATAGTGCTCCGTAATTGGTCATATGATCAAGAAAATATTGTGGATTATGGGTAAGTACCTCCACGTGTTCATAGGCCAAAGCATCCGCTTCAAGAACAGCCTCTTGCTCATCCGAAACCAAAATAATAGTTCCATAGTCTTTCCATGCGGCACCTGCAATATCTGCAGTAGGTAGAATAGTGAGCTGACGTTCTATTTCAACTAATGTTTCTTTAGCCAGTTTTTCGGAAGTTGTAATTAATGCCGCTGGCGAGGTCGGGCCATGCTCTGCCTGCCCCAAGAGATCACAAGCCACCATTTCTGCATCCGCTGTTTCATCAGCAATCACTAGTATTTCGGTAGGACCAGCAAACAAGTCTATTCCTACACGACCAAACAGTTGTTTTTTAGCTTCGGCAACATAAGCATTTCCAGGCCCCACAATAAGATCAACTGGCTTTATAGAATTTGTTCCAATTGCCATCGCGCATAAGGCCTGTACACCACCCAGAATATAAATTTCATCCGCACCCGCAAAATGCATGGCACATACTGTGGCTTCGGGTATTTTGTTATTAATCGGTGGCGTAAAAGCAATGATACGTTGCACCCCTGCAACCTTGGCCGTAATAATGCTCATATGCGCTGAAGCTACCATTGGATACCGCCCTCCCGGAATATAGCAGCCAACGCTATTTACAGGAATATTCTTATGCCCTAAAAAAACACCCGGCAATGTCTCCACTTCGATATCCGTAAATGACGCCCTTTGTTGTTCTGCAAAAAACCTTATTTGTTTTTGTGCAAAAAGAATATCCTCAATAACATGATCAGGAGTATGATCAAGAATTTCCTGAATTTGATTGGTGGTAAGCCTAAAAGATTCAGGCACCCAGTTGTCAAATGACGCAGAATATTCCCTAACAGCCTTATCTCCATTTAGCACAACGTCCTTAATTATTCTTTCTACTGTTTTTCTAACTCGTGAATCTGCTTCATTAATTTCATCTTCACTCTTTCCCTTTTTTATGTACCTGGCCATTTATTATGATTATAATTTTTTATTGATTTCTAATTTCCCCAAAGCTTGGGGTCGTTTCCCTTGTTTTTACGCCATTCGTTGCGCCACTTGTGAATTTCTGCCGGTCCTATCATTGGCATAGGTTTTCTGGCCGCTGCATCAGGTATTTCTGGAACTGCAACTGCCTTATCCTGGTACCAATAAGCCACACTAGCAAGATCAAGGGTAAGCACATTCATGCTACCGTGTTCTATGGTGAACTTCATTGATTTATCAAAGTAGATCGGATCAACAATGTTAAATCGGTATATATGAGTTTTTCCAAGAAAACCGATATCATCATTAACCTTTGGATAACCAAAATAAGGAGTTGAATAAGGTACCTTTGGAGCACCCCAGGAAGTATTGAAGTAATCTTCCGTACCGGTGCCAATTAAAGAAGGATGTTCATCGCCATCAATAAATATCATATCATCACCCTCTCCGTACCAATATGGCGTAGGTGAGTGAACATAGTAGTTCACACCCACAAAATGCCCTTTACCTTTTATATCGGCAATAACGTAATTATCCTTACCGGTTTTATTTGGAATTCCCGGCCCGAACATCCAGTGTTCATTTTCTACGCTATCGGCAGGACCAGTGAGTTCTGTATTGTAGCAGGCATGAAATCTTCCGGCATTAGAGGGAAGGCTTTTCATTTCCACATAGTCTACATAGAAGTACAGCGATCTGATGTCTTTCCCCGACTGATTCTCGATCTCAATTCTTGCACCTTTTGAAAAAGGCATGGCAAAATAACTAACCAAACCATTCCCATTTGTTGGCGTTGCTGCCAATACTGCGGAGGTGAAAAGGTAAGATTCATTCCATCCCTGCCCGAAAAAAGGGCCTATCGGAGATTCGACAGAGGGACGATCATTTCCATCCCAATACATTTTTATAATCACATCATTACGGCTTAACACGTTCGGTTCAGGCCCCATAGTGATCCAGATATGGTTGATCATTCCAGTTCCTTTAACATCAAAAATAATACGCTTTTCCCCGCTTTTTATGTTTTGCAGATTATCGTGATTGTCGCCACTCGAGTCATAACTACTCACCCGTTTGGTTTTTATACCCTGCTGAATAAGCGATAATGCAGACAAGTCATTATTGAAAGTCTGCGCCATGGTGTTGGCAGAAAACAGAAGAAGTACTTGCAGGAAATACATTTTAAATTTCATCTCAGAATAGCTTTAAGTATTATTTATCTGCTTCTTTCATCATTTTTTGTATGGTTGGTTTTGCAACGTCATTGATTTTCGAAGTTGCAGTTACCTCCCAGAAACTTTCCTTTTGCTCAATCTGGGCTTGAGTGGTAACAATCCAACTTTGGATCCAGCCGGTTAAAGTGCACCAGGCTCCCCAGCCCGCGTCCGAATTAGATGCCCAATAATCCCAGCGCCCATAGTCAAAACCTCTTAGCCAAGCACCATCCAGGTCAGGATGTACTTTACTTTGTACCTGAATACGGGTTAAAAAGTCTGAAAGCTTTTCGGTAGCAGCCTTATATTTGGTATTGCCAGTAGCAGCCGCAGCCTCATTAAGGCTAAAAAGCGCAAAATTACAGGTATACAACATACAAGATACCTTTTCACCATTCCTGAATATGAGTGAGCCTTCATCAGTCCCATAATCTTCATTTTTATTTAAGGCCTTAAACATCCCTTTTCCCTTTCCAAGTTCTTCGCTGATCGCTCCGCTTTCATCCTGATATTTCAGAATTTCGTTTATCATTTTATCCAGCCATTGCCTGTGCTCCTCTGTATTTTCTATTCTTACAAGCCAGGCAAGCGGAAGTATCATTCTGGCTCTCTGAGTTTGCATACTACTCCCCCAAAGCCATTTTTCAGGATAGGCATCCATCGTAATTTTGATGGCTTTTTTAGTCCGCTCAAGTAATGGTGCGTAAGCAGTTTTGTTATATAACCATAAGTAACAGGCCCACATCCATGATTCAAAATGTGGCGATATGTTGACCACATCCCTATTCCAGTAATATGGCCATCCATTTTTGATAATATCAGCTTCCTCAAGGCGATCAACTCTAAACCCCTTTATACCTGTAGTTCTGAAATTACCCATAATGGCCTCCGTCAACTCTTTATCCCATTTATCTGTTTTTAAGTAAGATGAGGCAGCAATCATTCCCAGAATTGCACGGGAATTGTCGTCACCATAAAAAGTACCGGCATTGGTAGTCGCCCAGCCAATCAATCCATAGGCAGCGCTTGCAGGATCATTTTTTGGTCCCTGACGCAGGTTTGAATTTTTAAAAACATATTCCATCAGATTTGCCGACTTATCCTTGTAATCCTGATTATTGAAAAGCTTCCCTGCAGCAGCTAAAGTCATCGCGACCTCTCCCTGTACATCTGCCCGCATCCAATAACGATATCCCTGATCCCCCTTATAAGAAATCGTCGAGATGTGTCCCTCCAAAACACCCAATTTCCCATCACCATTAATTCTCGACTGACTTATGGGAGGACCTGTAGGCTTTGTACCGTCACTTCCATATTTTGACACATCTGACGACCAACTTTTATCCGGAAAAAATCTTCCCTTGTAGAACCAGTCTGCACCTTTTTTAACGCTGTTTAACCGTGCCCCCGCAGATAAAATCTCCCTTCTTTCAAACATTGGTTTAACATCCTGATGCCAATATTTTATAGTGACGTCCGAATGGGAAGTTAAATGTGAAATAATGAATTTCAACACACTCTGTATTGCATCCGTGGGACCATAGCGCCCCCTTTCAAAATTACTCAGCCCAGTCATACTTATCATGATATTGTTATTATGTTTAAAAAGCAGTGGATATGCTTTTGTATTTTCCAGACCATATTCAGCTTTATCAAAACCAACCACCTTTGCCAATACAATTAAGGGATCCTTAGCCTGCACTGGTAATACGTGGCAATTATGAATACCCACTAAACTCATATTTTTTAGAGGAGCAGCAAACACATCTTTGGTAATAACGCCCCTTTCCAGGTTAGTTTCCAATGCTTCAGAAGGAATATTTAGACCGGGGAAAGAGGTCGGATACTCTACATAGAGTTTTAGTCCTTTTTGCATTGCTTCACTTAAAATTTTAGCGGTAATGCGGTTGGCGGGATCTATCTGCGGGTAGTTATCTGCGACAATAAGCACCCCTGACCCTCTGGAAGCCGCTTTGACAGCAGCACCAGGTGTACTAAATCTTTTAAGGATATACCCCTCTCTTTTCAGCAGCAGATATAGATCGTTCTTTATATTCCCGTAAAAGAAGAGGTTGCTGCTTTTCGTTAAGCCTTTACTTTGGAAATTGATGATCAGCATCACTGTCAGAAATAAACAGGCGGGTTTAAAAATTTTCTTTAGTTTCATTTGAGTGGTTTTTTATTTTTGGGATGAAAGAAAATGCATGCTCAATTAGTATAAAGTTCTTTTAGCAGCTGCAGCGCTTCTGCTATTAATATATTCTCTGCACCGGCTTCTAAAAATGACCATTTACCTGGCCCAACTTCATATCCACCTTGCTGTAAGGCCAACGCAGTAGGGATATAGCCTATGTTATTTTCTGCGTACGCCACTATTATAGTCTGGTTAAAAGGTGAATTTTGTTCGATTTCGTAGGCGATTTGGGTAAAAGGCTCTCCTGGCAAGAATAAAATGGCCACTAAGCCGAGCCTTATAGCGCTTAATCTTGCCATTGCATCATTTCCGTTGGTCATGTTACTTCCGGGTCTAATAGAGAATTTCCTGGCACGATTAAAAAAAGCGAAAGGCAGGCTAGCTATCATTTCGGAATCACTATTTTCTACAACTTTAGCAATTGCTCTTCCATGTTTCACAGCATAATCCGGACCACAGGAAACTGTAGGCGGATTGATATCTCCGGCAGCGCCATTTAAAAATAGCGCAATACCATTCTCCTCTGATTCTTCCAAGGCAAAGCATAATTCTCCTGGAAACTCGGCTGATAGATGTGGCATACACATTTCATGGACAGGATGACAAACCGCATGTACTAGTGTGGCAATTACATTGTTCAATTCATCTTTGAAACGGATACTGTGAATTCTTCTGTCTACGGGTTCTCTTTCTAATAATTCAGGAGCAATAGGCTGGATAGAATCTGACATGATAACGCCACCCGGGGTAGGAATGCGTCGCTGCATACTATATCCAGCCAGGGTATCTAAGCCAATAAATACCCTGCATGGCTTTAGCAATGATATAGCCTTATCTATTGCTCCTTTAATTTTGTGTTGTACATTCCTTAACCAATCCTTGTAAATATCCGTTAGGTACAAATCAGACAAGGCAACAGATTCCGGCGCATTGTGGGTGTGGGTACAAGTCAGGATCACCCTGTCCGCAGAAATAGCACTGGCTATTTCACTTTTAAAATTATCCCATCCGCCAACGGAAGTATCATTTAGCGCAAGAAGATCAAGGCAAACTACAGCAATCATTTCTCCGCTATTTTTCACGACCAGTACTCTTGCATATAAAGGTGTTCTTATTGATGCAAAAGGCTCGTAAGTTCCATTTACGGAAGAAGTAAGTAATCCTACCTCAAGTGGTGGAGTAATATCAGCAACGGTAGCGCCCGCAAATAACAGCTCTTTACTCATCATACTTATTTTTGCTTTTTTACCCAGTTCAAAGCCTGCTGCCAAAAGGCATCGTAACCTTCCCATAATTCGAAATTAATGCCCCAGTGAGGAGCTGGATCTGACATATAAGTAAATAGGCGGCCTTTTCCATATTCTCCTGCCACTACCAGAGGGTGACCGGTTTCCTTAACCCTTACCAATATTTCTGCATCTGGTTTGGCAGACACCTCATTGTATCCAAAAATCGGAGGAAATTTATCCCACGGCAAACCTTTTACGGCGGGATGCTCAGGATTAACAACTTCAGCAGTAAACCCGGCAGAGGATTCTACCAGATCTTCAACCAACAGACAGTCGACTGGCAAAACGCTATTAAGTAAGCTCMTTCCCCATCCTGATTTGGCCTGTACACCGCTAAAGGATAGCCATCCTCCCAGCATCATCAAGCCACCGCCATTATACACCCATTCTTYGATGATGTTTAAGCGATCGGGAAAGGTTACAATTTTATTTTCACGGCGGGAACGATCAAAGAAGCTCGGATAAAGGTGAAAACATTTGGCTTCCACATCACTGATAACCAGGCATTCAGAGTGTTTTAAATATTCCTCTAATTTTCCGGGTTCTAAACGATATAATTCCCAATTGGCTAAACTTGTAACTTCTGTTATATGTTCAAGTGCCTCTACCATACGTTCACCATAGAAATGCAGGTCGGCATCTTTTGTTTCGGTACCAAAAGGTGTTTCAATAAACATCGGTCCGACGTGAAAAACCCAGTCACCAAGGTATAATACGTGTTTCCCGTCTGCGGGAAGTGCTGTCTTTACTTTCATAGCATTATTTTATTTATGTGTTTTGATTAATATGTTGAGGATCATCTTCCAAACGTGCCGAAAGAAAATCCAGGTAAGCCGATGATGTTTTTTTGAAGGCAATAAATAGAATAACAGCGCCGATCAGCTCAGCCATTGCCCAGTTATAGCGACCAAACCAAGCTTCGGTAAGACCTGAAATCAGCAGGCAGGTTGCTGCAAATCCAATAACAGCGATACCTATCCCTCTGAATATTGGCTGCAATTCCGGCTTCTTCAATAATACATTTTTGTTCAGTTTCCGGAAAGGCTTCCAAAAACCAAGCGGTTTAGCTCTTTGGTAAAAATTATTTAGTAATTGATCCGGATCAGGTTTAGTTAACAGTGCAACGGCGATCCATAATAGGGTTGTTAGCCCCATCACCAATATGGTTTGCCAGTACCATGGCAGGATCAATTTCTGTGCTGAAGAAAAGCCTGACCACAACAATAATTTTGGCCCAAGCACTACAATGCAAAAGATACCTGCTCCGCCAAAAGATGCAGCAACGCGCGCAGGACCATTAAACCGCCACCACCACCATTGCGCCCAGTTTGCCGGTAGTTCAGCGGCACTCAACTGCAGCATAACTATAGCCACATCGGTAATAATGGTAACATTAAATACAACTGCCATTGCGAGAGAAAGGATGATCAACATACCAATTTTACCAATTAACAGGTAGTGCTTTTCGCTGGCCGAACGCACAAACCACCGTCTATAGATATCACTCACTAATACCTGACTACCGAAATTCAAATTATCGCCAACTGTAGACATTGTTGCAGCCATCATAGCTGCAACCAACAAACCCATGGCGCCTACAGGTAACATATCCTTCATTAACCGACCATACACAAGTTCTCTGTCTGCCCCAGATGCTCTTAACTCAGGATACAGAACCGCTGCTGAAATACTTGGTAAGGTAACGAGCAGCAACAGTACAAACATGCTAATTGCAGTGACCACATACATTGTTAGGGCTTCTGCTGGAGTTCTCGTTGAAAGAATACGCTGTCCTTCCATTGCTCCACCCATTGGTGCAGCATCCCCGCCATAGCCAATGCTCTGACCAAATAACCAGGCCATGCCTGCAGCAATTGGAAACACATCATGATTTAATGGGGGCACCATCTGTAATATTTCGGGATGTGTGGTACCAAAAGCCTGGTTCAATGTAGCCGTCATTGCCTGAGGGCCACCAAAATGGTTTAAAGTAAGCCAGGCAAGCGTAATTGTACCGACAAAGAAGATCACCATTTGAATCAGATTGGACATGACTACCCCTTTGTACCCTGAAAAGAAAACAAAAAGAAAGGAGATCGGTACAACCAGATACATGGTTTCCTCTTTGGTTATACCGAATGCTGGCCCCATGATCTTATAAGCGGCCAACAAGGTGATGCCGGTCCACGCCGGCATAGCAATTAACGAGGTTCTTATTGCGATCCACAAACGCATAGCAGCGGCAGGTTTTGCAGGAAACCGCAGGTCATAAAACTCTAATGAAGTAAAGAGGTTTAATCTTCTCCAGAATACGGCAAAAAGCACCCCCCCAAGGAACAAGGCTAAACCAAAACGGCTCAAATACCACCACGAAATAAACGAACCTGTTACAATTGCCAATCCACCATATCCAGTGGCTGCATCAGGGCTGACTAATGCGGCAGTATAAGATATTCCATTTAACCATCCTGGTATTTTGCGACCGCCAAGGAAAAAATTCTCCAGATTAGCAGAGGAAAACCGTCTGTGCCAAAGAGAAAGCGCAAACATTAAAATTAAGTAACTAATAACGATCCAGATATCCGGTTGGTTCCAATTCATACTATTTATTGTTTTTAATTCCTTTCAATCGTTGTTCAAGGGGTGCAAGCGCAGGTAAATTGCTCTGAGGGCTATCAAGATAAAAATACGCAGTGGCGGAGTAATTATCTACCCTATAAAAATTAACCCATTCATCGGCAGGAAACTTATCATCATTGATATCTGGAAATCCCGTTTCTTCCATCAGTTTGACCATTCCTTTCTGGGTCATTACCGATATTGGTTTTACTTTACCGCCTGCTTTTGCAATACCCCTGATGAGGTCCCGGCCACCCCCGCCCATTTGCTGAATGGTAACCTTGCAATCAGCATTGAAATAAACAGGATCAGGAATGTGATATCGATAAAATGCATATTGTTGTTTTTCCTTATCCACTATTGGTGCACCTTGATACAGCTGTGAAAAAGGACCAAGGTTCCAGGCAGACCCTATGTAATCTTCTGTGCCGGTACCAACAAGAGTAGGATGCTGATTGTCTCCGTCCAGATATGCTTTTACCTCTCCTTCTCCAAACCAGGTAGTTCCATAAACATTATCGGTAATCACACTGATATTGGTTCCCAAAAAACGTCCCTCACCTTTGACACGTGGTAATATTTCAAAATCTTCAGCCAATCCTGCCGCAGCGCTGTTGCTCCAGTAAGCATGGAAATAAGCAATTTTGCCCTCATTAACCAGTACGATTCGGGCATGTTTGGTAAACGGCATTGGCACATAACTGTTAAAAGACCTACCTTCCGGGCTGCTGAATAAAGCGCTTTGAAAAGTAGTCATCCTTCCTAAACCAATACCAAAGAAGTCTCCCAGGGGTACAGAAACGGCAGGCTTATCGGCATTATCCCAATACATTTCAAGTTTTATCGACCTGAGGGCTTCCGGATTTCTATCTATAATGGTCATCCAGATCCGGTTTATGATACCACATCCGTTATAATCCATTAGCATGATCTTTTCACCCGGGCCTACCCAGACACTGGCACGCCCTTTTGCACCTTTATTTTCCAAAGCGCCTCTACCCTTTTCGGCAGATGGATTTTCCAGGCTAACCCAACGGGTTTCTTTACCCACAGGTAAATCGTACAATTCCTGAGCACCTAAATCTGCTGAAACAAAGCAGCATCCGATAAGTATAAGTCCTTTGAAAATTAATCTGTTCATAAACAATTTTTAAGAAAATTAACTGGGTTTTACCAACCCGGATTTTGAGTCAGTTTTATATTTTTTTGAATTTCGTATTGAGGTATTGGCCACAAATAATGTCTATCTGTAAACACCCTGGCTTCGACAACAGTTCTTTTATAAAATGCATCGCTTGACATGTTATAATCCAATCCATTCACATCTATGCCATATACATTTTTGCTATCGATGGCTTCAGCAGTCTTCCATCTATGGGTATCAAAATATCGATTTGTTTCAAAAGCCAGCTCTATACGCCGTTCGTGCCATATTTTTTCCCTCATTTCATCCTTTGATAATCCTGATGGTAAATTTGGGAGACCAGAACGGTTTCTAATCAGATTAACATATTTGTATACATCAGCTATCGGGCCATCAGATTCATTAAGTGCTTCGGCATAATTTAAATATTGCTCTCCTAACCGAAATAATATCCAGGTTTTTCTAGGACCGGTATTCCCGTTCCTTTTGTAGCTCGGATGACCAAACTTTTTCATCAGGTATCCAGTTTCACTGTAATTACCTGCATTATTAGTAGCCCTTCCGTCCGGAGCACCTTTCCAAAACTTTAACGGATCGTTTAGTGGACTCCTTTGATCCGGTTTATATTTTTGGCCGGTAAACATGATGCTGGCGTAAAACCGGGGCTCCCTGTTTACATACATATTGCGGGTACCTACAACATAATTTGGATTATCGGTAGCTGTATTACCTGTTTCTACATAACCTGATGCAGGATTGATTATCGGGGTCATATCAGCATTGTATCCCAGGATAGGACGCTCACCATTGGCCATCTCATAATCGTCAACAATATTTTGTGTTGGCGCGTTCAATGTGAAACCTGTTCCCGGCATTCCTCTGGGCTCACTATAAACATCCAGATCCAGGTATCCCCCCATCGTTCTTACCCAAATGACCTCGTCATTCCAATTGACATAAAACAACTCCTGATAATTAAGAATAGGATCGTTTGTAGCAGATTTGTACAGTTTATGACCTGCAGCTTCTGCCTGATCTATGCAGGCCTTAGCTGCAGTCGCAGCAGTTTTCCATCTCTCAGCAGCGAAATCCGGAAACAATCTGACACCATCTTGTTTCAAATCAGCATAATCTGCGTTTCCATTCCATAATGGACTAGCCATGAATAGTAAAGCACGTGCTTTTAATGCCAATGCAGTAATTTTAGTGGGTCTGCCAAACTGACTATCGTCACTTGCTGGGACACGAACATTTAACATTTCTGCTGCCTTATTACACTCGTTTACAATAAAATCAACACATTTATCTATAGGTTGTCTTGTTTCCGCTAAAAAGTCGCCATTTATAGGAATTGATTTATCAATAATAGGTATAGGCCCATACATCCTGATCAATAGAAAATGATAATAGGCCCTTAAAAAGATAGCCTCCCCTTTCCATTTGTTGATTTTATCCTGGGTCACCAGTTCTGTTAATGGAAGCTTATCGATATTTTCAATAAAGATATTTGCCTTTCTGATGCCTTGATAACTGTTTGACCAACCATCCTGAACATTGGTAGCATTGTCTATGCTCCATGTCCCATCATTCATTCTGTTACAATAAGAAGGCTCGTGCCCTTGCTCCATCTCATCGGCAGCACCGGTAAAGGTGTTGGTCATCGAAACTCCATTTCCATTATCAGGAAATACAAATTCTCTTGGTAAATGGGAATATGTATTTGTTAAAAATTGTTCAGCGAAAACAGGATTGGAAAAAACCTGGTCAATATTGATGTCCCCATCCGGAGTCTTATTCAAAAAGTCTTTCTTACATGAAGGAGCTGTAAGAAGCAGGACGGTGATAAAAAATAATATTATAGTTGCTTTCATGATATCTAACTTTAGTTTAATAAAAATTAAAAAGTAACCTCTAAGCCGAAATTGTAGGTCTTATTTATGGGATGTCTGCCAGAACCAAAATCAGATTCAGGATCAATAACTTTCAGGTTATCCCAGGTAGCCAGATTGGTTCCGTTTATAAATATTCGAGCGTTACTTAGGGAGATTTTCTTTGTAAACTTGCTTGATAGTGTATAACCAATTTCTGCATTTTTGATCCGCAGGTAGTTACCACTCTCTTTCCATAAAGTAGAACCGATATAGTTGTTTGTACTATTTGCTCTGATACCGGGATATTTTGCATTTGTATTATCACCTCCCGGAATCCAGCGCTGATCAAAATAATTTTGCTGTACATTATACAGCCCTTCTGCACCTTGAAATGCCCAGGTAGTATATCCCTGACCGTAAAAGAAATCCCTGTTGGCGGCTCCGGTAAAAAAGATACTGATATCAAAGCCTTTGTAGCCCAGCGTGCTGCCAAAACCGTACATGATCTGAGGAAACGATCCGCTAAATTCACCAATAACAGTTCTGTCGGCAATATCTATTATTCCGTCGTTGTTTAAATCTTTATATTTAATATCACCGGGTCCATAATTGGTAACACCTCCGGCCAAATTTGCCTGACTTGGGCTGTTTGCAACATCTGCCGCGTCTTTAAACAATCCAAGCGCAACATAACCCAAATTAGCACCTATTGAATGTCCTCTTAGCTCTTGCCACGGATACAACTGCTGAGGCTGGTCATTTTCAATTATCTTACTTTTCGCAAAAGAGAAATTAGCTAAAAAAGAATAGTAGAACCCTCCCTTAGTCGTATTTCTTAACTGTAAATTACCTTCCACTCCTTTATTTGTGGAAACCCCTAAATTTGCATAAGGAACCGTACCACCCGGATAACCAGTGTAAGTAGGTATTGTTGCCCTTAACAATAACTGATCTTCTCTTCGTTCATGAAATACATCGGCAGTTAAGGTGAATTTCCCATTAAATAGCTCCAGGTCAAATCCTGCATTTGTTTTATAAGCATTTTCCCAGGTCACATCCTCATTCCCTATACGCAGCTCACTGAGACCACCAGGGTTGTAAGTCTGCCCATTACCAAATTCGTATCCTGTTGCCCCTTTGTTAAATGTAGATAGAAAAATAAAGCGCTGCAGCGGGTTTCCAATCCGATCATTTCCGACCTTTCCATAACTACCCCTTATTTTAAGACTGTTGATTACATCTTTATTCCAGAACTTCTCGTTAGAGACAATCCATCCTGCTCCTACAGACGGGAACAAGCCAAATTGCTTTCCTTTCTTAAAGTTTTCCGAACCGGTATAGCCGGCATTGAGTTCAATTAAATAGCGGGTATCATAATTATAAGTTACCCGACTGATAAGCCCTAACCGTCGTTCAGGTAAATTGTCGATGGAATTTGAAGTAGCGACGTTTTGTGCATCCTTCTTATTTCCTAACAGCAATCCGGAGATGCTGTGTTTTCCAAACGTGCGGTCATAGTTTAAAGAAACTTCCCCATACATTGTCCTATAGGTTTCGTATCGGTTACTAAGTGCCAAAGCACTTTCGGTACTGGTACGGGTATATTTTTCAAGACCATTTATAATCTCGTAGCGAAATGCATCAGGGCTTTGGGTCCGCACATTCTGCGTAATATCAACTACATCGAATGAAGCCAATCCCCTTACAGAGAGACCGGGAGTTATTGATGATAAGTCCCACTTAAGTCCAAGATTGCTAATTGTTGTGTTGTAACTCTGCCGGGTGTATCCTGATTTGGTAATCCTTGTCCATGGATTGATGATCAAATCACCCGTTGCCCCGGAATTAGAGCCGTCAGGATTTTTAAAAGGCATGATCATTGGATTGGTGAGCTTCAGATAAAACAGGACGCCGTCGGCGTCATATGCAGGATAATTTGTACCTGAAATAATTGCCGACAGACCCAAACTCATATCAATATTCTTTGCAACTTTAATATCAACATTGGATCTGAAGCTATATCTGTTCAGTGCCGCATTTGTTTTATAAACATTTCCTGCCTCTTCATTATAACTTCCCTGCTGAGAGGTATATCCTAAATTAACATAGTATTTAACTGCTTCACTTCCACCGGAAACACCCAAATTATTAATGGTTTGGCTGGTGTGCTTTCTAAATATTATATCATACCAGTCTACATTAGGGTAAAGGTAAGGATCAGAGCCGTCCTTAAATTTTTGCAGCTGCACATCAGAATAAGCAAGTGCCTGCCCTGTTCGTATCCTATTTTCATTTATTAATGTGGCGTAGTCAAAACTATTTATATTGTCCTCCACCCGCAAAGGAGTTACAATTGCGGATTCTGATCTAAAGTTCACTCTTGGTTTACTTACAGTTCCCTTTTTAGTATTGATCAGAATGACACCGTTTGCTCCCCTGCTACCATAAACAGCAGTGGCAGACGCATCTTTTAAAACTGAAAAACTCTCTATCTCCTGAACGTTCAATGTGGTCCAGTAATCCTGCAGATCCCGCTCTATACCATCTATAACCACAAGCGGTTTGTTCGATCCACTCTGCGAGATCTGACCGCGAATAAATATACTGGCGGCATCATATCCGGGCTGTCCAGACGACTGACGGGTCATCACTCCGGCCAACTTGCCACCAATTGCATTGGTTAAAGATGGAGTGGCAAACTTCTGGATATCCTTAACTGAAACGGTAGATATGGAACCAACCAGATTGACTTTCTTTTGGGATCCATACCCCACAACTTGCACCTCATCCAATTTTTGTCGGCTCTCATCCGGTTCCAATTTGACAGTAATCGTTCTGTTACTGCCCACCCGCAGGGTCTTGCTCTTGTATCCAACAAAGCTCACAATTATAGAGTCTTGTTCACTCCCTATCTCGAGCAGGAATTTTCCATTTATATCTGTGACTACACCGCTGGCCGTCCCTTTAACACGAACTGTGGCTCCGGGCAAAGTCTCTTCATTTTCATCAACAACTATCCCTTTAAGCACAAAAGAGTCTTCAGGTAATGGCAATCTGGGGCCACTGGCTTTAGCGATCAGTGAAAATGAAATAATAAATAGAAACAACAACAATGTGAATCCCTGTCGCAAAACAACAAGGTCATCTGTTGATTTTACAAGCACACAGCAAGCGCTGCATGGCGGTAATTTTGGTTTGGTAAAAAGTTGCATGGTTTAGTGGGTTTGGTTGAAAAGTTGACATTTATTTAGGTTTTTTTCATCGGTCTATTTGTGTATTTATTTTTTGAATACGTATTCATAATATGTCAAAAAAATAGCCAGGCTATTTCTTTTTAACTGAATTTCTAACCACCATATGTCCTTTAAACATCAATGTTTTAGGTTTAGCGGTATTGTCTTTTATCTCGTTTAACAAAATCTCTATTGTGCCGTCTATCATCTCTTCTACAGGCTGCTCCCAGGTCGTCAACGAATATGAAGGCCAGGCGCCCATCCTGATGTTATCAAATCCAAATACCGAAACATCTTCCGGTATCCTCAACCCTATTACCCTAATGGCATCCATTGCCCCCAGGGCAATAATATCATTGCCACAAAAGACACAATCGATGTGTTTATTCTTTGTCATTAGTTCCTGTGCAGATTTGAAGCCACTCTCATAGGTGTAATTACCAGACTCAATCATAAACTCATCAATGTTTCTTTCCTTCAATACTTCCTCAAAACCTTTAAGCCTATCTAAAGTCGTAGAGGTATCAGAAGGACCAGATATAAAAGCAAAAGACTTATGTCCCAATTCTACCAAATAGGCAGCTATCTGCTTAGTAGCCAAGTAATTGTCGCAAAATACAGAACTACTTCCAGCTTGCTCCGTATAACGGTTAAACAAAACAACAGCTATTTCACTTCGCTTAAATTTTAAGGCAGCCGATGATGACAGCAACGCATCTGTTATAATTACACCTTCAACATTATATTCAAGCAGTTGGCTGATCTCTTTTTCCTGGATCTCTTCATTTGTTGAATTGATAAATATGAGATGATATCCTAAGGCCGACAAGCGGTTATGAAATATTTCAAGCACTGCGGAATAAAAAGGATTTCGGATATTACGCATCACCACCCCTATCATGCGGGTCCTTTTGGTAATCAGACTTCTCGCATGGGCATTAGGTTGATAGCCCAGCGCTTCAGCAGCTTCCAGTATCTTCTTTTTCTTTTTCTCCGAAACAATTGCTCCGCCCGCAAAAACCCTTGATACTGTCGCTTGTGAAACTCCCGCCAATTCGGCTACGTCTTGTGATGTACTATGCTTTTTACTCAATTCAATCTGTCTATGTAAATGTATAAATTTATGAATACGTATTCATATAATATCAAATATAATTAGATATTCTTAAAATGCAAATAAAATAGCATAAAATTTAACACCCGGTTTTTACCGTAACTATCTGTAACAGTGTCTCTCAAATTAATAATGAAAAAAGCGTACTGCTGTCAGGTTACAATTTCAGAAAGAAATTAATTAGCATTACTGTTAAAATGCTCAACCGATTGTTACCAGTCGATTTTGCTTAAACTTACTGTTCCACTCATATTAACATTTGTTAAATAAGTGTAAGAACAGTCTAACAACTTAAGCTTTCTCAGGCCGGACACATAAAGAGAAACTAAGGGATTATCTCTCAAAGACAACTCCTCAAGTTCTTTAAACTGACTAAAGTCTAGTTTCGATAACTGATTCTCGCTCAGTCTGATTAATTTCACAGCAGCACATCCAGACACTTTAAACTCATTTAATGTATTTTTCTGAAAATCGATGTGCACCAGCTTTGGAAGGTTAGGAATATCGACTTTATACAGTGCATTGTCGTGCATTTTTATCTCTTCAAGCTTCAGCAGTCCGGTTAAGTCTAGTGTACTGATTTTGTTCTGATGAACATATAAAGTCCTTAGGTTGGTTAATCCTCTCAGGTTCATGTTCTGGATCTGATTGTTATAACCAAAGATCTCTTCCAGATTTTTCATACCTTCAAGATCCAACACTTTTACCTGATTATTCCAAAAGCTAAGCTCTTTTAAATTTGCGAAACTTTTAATACCTATCAATGAACTTATACCAGCCTGATCTACATTTAGCTTTGTTACTTTTTGTGCTTCAGACAGCTGAATTTCTCCATCTCCATTAAGATCTACCCCAAGAATAACAAGTTGCTTTTTAAAATTCGGATCGGGTATTTTTATAGTTTGAGCAATAGCACTGAATGATACCACGCCCCACAAAAGCATTATGCATAAAAATAAATGTTCTTTTTTCATCGGTTTTCCTCCTGATTTAATTATGAACAACCACATTCATTACTGCACCTGCATCCTTTACGTCCACAAACCCACTGATTTCGTTTTCAATAAAGACATCATACTGGTAGTCCTCATAAATTGGTGATGAGCCTAAAACATATCACACTACTCATGGTAGCCTGCTTTTTGCGGCTATTAAATTTTTTCTTCAGCTCCAGAAACTCCATAAAATATGGCGTTACCGGAAACAACAGGATCTGGCTTCCTTTAACACCAAAATTATCCTTGCCTTTTTTTTTCAATGTAGCAGTTCCCTGTATGGTAGCTGTTCCCTTTTCCATCAACCTTGCAGTTTCAGCTTCATTAAAAGGAGTAGTAGGAAGAACCCATTCCGGCGCCTTCTGTGCGTAAGCCATATGGCTGAACAACAAGAGCAGTAATTTTACCGATAGTACTTTTAGTATTCTTTTATTCATAACTTGGTTCTTGAAAACCATCGAATGTATCCAGGCAGTCGAAATTACGGTCAGAAAATGTTTACTGCAATAGCTGTAAAAAGTCATTTGCAACTAGCTGTTTTCAGCTAGTTGCAAGATAAGAATTCTACTACGAGAACATTACTTTAGAATGTTATGTCATCCGCTACATTTCCACCCTGGGCTGATGCAAACATTTGTCTGTACTTTGCATTATAAGCATCCTGTTTCTGGGTATATTCCTGAAAATCTGCCTGGATGTCAGCATGGATCTGCG
>NZ_JBFTIZ010000035.1:0-2304 GCF_056395165.1 Pedobacter sp. 10L46_2 | reverse complement strand
ATACTGGCCAAACAGCGTCATGATCTCATAAGTCTGATCCTGCTTCATTCTTTCTGGCCAGAGCAGGTTGGCTTCCTGCCATACCGGTAATTCTATCCCGAGCGCTTTTGCGATTGCTTCTTCGCTCAAACCGCTTCCCAGTTTGGCGCATGCGGCACTGTAATCTTCGAGGCTAATCCCATGAATGGGTTCTAATAATGGATTGTTCGACATAATAATATTTATAAATGATTAATGCTATTATCTTTTAGCAGGCGGAGATAGAACTTTTCATTTTCTTCTTCCATATCTGGGGTAATTTGGTTCCATTGGTCAAACATTGCACGAAGATATTGCTGGTATAATGCAGGATCTTTAGGCTGCCGTTCCTCATAGATTTTTAACAAATGTGCAGTACGCTGTTCGGCAAGGCTGCGTGCATTATGCAAAACCATCTGTGCACCGCTGGACGGCATAAAGGTATTCTGTGTCTGGCAATACAAGCAAGTCACATACGTTGCGATGAAGAACATTTTGGAGATCGCTATTTTTCCTCCGCATTGCTTACAGGTGAACTGGTCTTTTATTAACGCAAATGAAGCTAGTTGCTCCTGGTAAAATGCCTCCAGATCCTGTTGACCGGCAGCTTCGCGTAACAATGAAGTATAATCGTRACATCGCTTTTCAAAAGCATAATGGCGGTTGAAACAGGCCTCTCTGAAATCGTTCGATGTAAACACCCCTGATGAATATATCAGACCAAGAATCTTATCCTCTTTTACTTCATTTGCTTGGTCCTGCATCCGGCGTAACTGGCCCAGCAACCCTGCCAGCATGCGGCCGTGTGCTCTTTTATACGGGTCCTGATCCTCTTTGAAAATCGCTTTCAGCTCCGGAATGGCAGCGTTACACATCTCTCCCATCCTTACTTCCAGCTTTTCCAGAAAAACAAACCATCGTTCTTGTGTTTGCCTTAACAGTTCTTCCATTATGAATTATTGTCTTTCTTTATATGAATACCGTCTGTCAATTTACTATCCATGAAGCGGAACCCACAATATGCACAATTCGTCAAACCATCGCGGTAGGCCCTGCCGGCACTGCAATTAGGGCAATCACGTATTTCCATCCGCGCTGCTTTGTCCGGTATCTCTCCTCCATAATTCGTTTGGGAAAGGGCTTGTTGCTTCAGCTTTTCCACGTAGGTCAGCGTCTTTTTCTTTTCTTCCTCTGCCATATCTACAGGAGTTTTAGCAGCTCTTCTTTCTTAGTAGCATATTCTGCTTCATCAATCAGTTTTTCATCAAAAAGCAGCTTCAGCTTCTTCAAGCGGGTAGTGATATCATCCGTAGGCTGGGGCTGGCTAGCAGGCTGCTGCTGGTGATTCAAAATCATTGAAAGTGCAGCTGCCTGTTTAGCTGCGTCGTTCAAAGCAGTATGGTCTTTTCCGATAGCATTAGCCGTGTTGAATTGAGAGAATTTGTTCATATCATCTACCATATTCATTCCGGTAACAGTATCATAATGTTTTAGCACCTCTTCTGGCAGCGTAGCACTGGCGATCAGAAAGTTGGTTACCTCCAGTCCGAGTTGGCTAAAATAAGGCTGAATAAGCGGCTGCACCTTTTCGTTCAAAACAGAGAGATTTCCCGCCACATCTATCACTGCAATACCTGCCTGTGCCAGCACTTCCGCAAATTTTGCTGCAATGAAGTCCCGAATTCCCCATTCCAGTTCGGCAATGGTTAGCCGAGGATAGGTACCTGCGTATTCTTTAAAGAATTTTCCTACTTCTTTTATACGGAGATTGAACGAGCCGAAAGCACGGACACGCACTTGTCCAAATTGCTTATCTCTCATTAGCACTGGCACTGGTGTTCCCCATTTAAGGTTGATGAACTGGTGCGTATTAAAAAAATAAACATCAGCCTTGAAAGGACTTTGGAAACCGTATTTCCAACCTTTCAAACGTGTCAGCACCGGAATGTTTTCTGTTTCCAGTTTATATTTTCCAGCGGAAAATACATCTGCCAGCTGGCCTTCATTCAGAAATAATGCAGACTGGCTTTCCCGAACGGTTAATATTGCACCATTCTTTATTTCTTTGTCCCCATCTGCAAACTTCCACATCAACATGTTCGGATCGGGGGTTACAGATTCTATGATCTCAATAAACGGTAATTGCATACTCGGATTAGCTAATAATGAAGAATGAATAGAATTTGATAAGTACAAAATTCTGAACATTGGAATTGATTTCCAAGGTTTAGCTGTCTACAAAACAGCTACACAAAACACTAAAAGCATCTACATACCGTCTACACC
>NZ_JBFTIZ010000034.1:0-28045 GCF_056395165.1 Pedobacter sp. 10L46_2 | reverse complement strand
GATACTACACATTTTCCCAACAGCACGCCTACTTATCCTTTTAGAGGAAAAGGTTGCTACCTGATATTGGGTAAAGTAGTGGAGGATTTCGGTTTTCCAAGTGTTGAGGTAATCAGGTTTGCAAAGCTACCTATTGTTCATAATCCTGTGATGGATTGAGCTTGATTAAATACAAAATTTGGAATTTTATTTTTTATGAGTCAAAATGCCAAACAAAAAATTGTCGAAAACTTAATAGCCGGAAAAAGTGCGGAATGTATAGTATTCTTTGTTTTTGAATCAAGAGAATAGGACTTTTGTTAATAGAATTGTGTGCCTAAATTGTAGTCTCATAAATAAATTTTTGTTTCGCACTTTTCGTTTTAATTATGTCTATTAAGATTTGTAGACATGCTTATATTTGGTTTTTAGGCATTGTTGTTCCTGCATCGAACAGCAATGCCTTCCTTAAAACAGTAACCCGAAAATTTATTTATCAACTGTCCTGATTTAGTTTCGAAGTCTTCTTTGTATCCTTCATAAAAATATACACCATCAGGGATATGAAAATACAGATGGTGATGTACCAGTAGTAATATTCTTCATGGTTCCAATCTTTTAATTGCAAAGCGATATATTCGGCTGATCCCCCGAAGATGGCAACAGTTAGCGCATAGGGTAATCCAACACCAAGGGCTCTAACCTGGGCTGGAAATAGTTCGGCTTTTACTACTGCGTTGATACTGGTATAGCCACTAACAATAATTAATGCAATCATTAAAAGAAAAAACGCCTGCCACTGTGAGGTGGTGTGACTTAGCGTTGTAAGCAATGGAACTGTGCATATGGTGCCTAATACACCAAAAGCAATGAGGAGTGGTCGCCTTCCTATTTTGTCGGACAATGCTCCGAATAAAGGCTGCAAACATGCAAAGATGAGTAGTGTTAAAAACGACATCAATGTAGATTGTTCTTTTGTCATGTGTACAGTATTGACAAGGAACTTTTGCATATAAGTTGTGTAGGTATAGAAGGCGAGGGTACCGCCTAGTGTTAATCCTATTACGGTAATTACTGCTTTGGGATGTTTTAATAATTCTTTTATAGTTCCTTTCTTTTCATTTCCGCGTTGCTTTTGGTTCTCGAATGCTTTTGTCTCATCGAGGTTTTTCCTAAGATAAAGTGCAACAATGGAAAGGATGGCACCGAATACAAATGGAATACGCCAACCCCATTCCTGAAGTTGAGTTTCAGATAGTAGTACTCTTTGCAGGATTAATTGAATAGCGAGGGCTAGTAATTGGCCCCCTATTAAAGTTACATATTGAAAACTTGAGTAAAATCCGCGTCTGTTTTTGGTGGCCATTTCACTTAAATAGGTCGCAGATACGCCATACTCGCCACCAACACTTAAGCCTTGAAGCAATCTTGCGGTTAACAAAAGGATGGGTGCTATAATGCCAATGGTTTTATAGGTCGGCGTTAGGGCGATTAGAAAAGAACCCAGCGACATCAATAATACAGAAAGTGTCATGGATTGTTTACGACCAACGCGATCGGCAACGCGACCAAAAATATAGCCTCCAAGTGGGCGCATTAAAAAACCTAAAGCAAATATCCCTGCGGTATTTATTAACTGTACAGTGGGGTTTCCTTCAGGAAAAAAGGAGGCGGAAAAATAAATTGCAAAAGCAGAGTAGGCATACCAGTCGTACCATTCTACAAGATTACCTATGGAGCCACCAAAAATGGCTTTTAGTCTTCTTGCCGAGATTTTATCATCATTTCCTTCCATAGGTTTTATAGTTAAATGCAATTTATAGAGTTTGATCTTTATATAGGCAAAAATGGATCAACTAAAAATTTTTAAAGGCGTATACAATATTTTGTTTCTAAATGCGTCTTTATATGGAGAGCGTTAATTTAGATATACAGGAATGGTCGGTAGGATCATTCCTGTTTTCTTTTTATAGCCTATCTAGTTGTAATATAATTGTAACTATATTCCATGGTTATTTGATGAACGAATTAATTTGTATCTTGTATTGTTTATTTTTTATCTGTAAAGCAGTACGTTATGAATCAAAAAGAAATCAAAGACGAGTATGTTAACGCAGTTAACAAGATCGAAACCATTCTTAAATTCGATAAACATGTTTATCCTACAGCGACCGATTTTATTGGTCACCTTTTAAAACTATCTAAAAGCCATCATTTTGAAGTTTTAACAAAAGACGGCTCTAAACTGGAAGATGCTATTAATGGGTAAATGCCTTTGACAAGAGCTATAAACCTGGTAATACTTCTGTTCCTTGCAAACTGTGCTTCCGGACAAATTAAAAAA
The DNA here is from genome assembly GCF_056395165.1 of Pedobacter sp. 10L46_2. NCBI lineage: Bacteria > Pseudomonadati > Bacteroidota > Sphingobacteriia > Sphingobacteriales > Sphingobacteriaceae > Pedobacter > Pedobacter sp. 10L46_2. The sequence continues at coordinate 25,722 of NZ_JBFTIZ010000034.1, read as the reverse complement.
GTTCAGGAGGTAGTTGATTCCTGTGTAAAACAGCGAAACTTTAACGGCGCAGTGCTAATTGCAAGGAGTGGGAAAATTGAGTATTTAAAATATACGGGAATAGCAGATAGGGTTAATGATATCAGGTATTCCGAAAATACAAGATTTCACATTTGGTCGTTAACCAAAACATTCACGGCTGTACTGATCATGCAGCTCTATGAACAAAAAAGAATAAATTTAGATTCAACAATCTCTGTATATTATCCTGAATATAAGGGCGAAGCTGCAAGAAAAGTTACTATCAGGAATTTACTTACCTATAGTAGTGGAAGGTTTCATAGGGATATTAGTTCTCCGGAAATGATACATGAGGCTTATGATAAAACAATCTGGCCTCTGGATACTTTTATAAATAAATTCCTTTCAGAAAAATTAATAGATACGCCAGGTACTAAATTCAATTATAATAATGGCGACTTCATTATCCTGGGTAAAATAATAGAGAATATTTATGGAAAAAGTTACCAGCAGGTGCTAAAAGAAAAAATATTATTGCCTTTAAAAATGTTTCATACAGATTACCTTCATCATGAGGACATCATAAAAGGCATAGATCATGGTTATTCAAATAGAGATTCAAGTGTAACAGATCTTTATATGCCAACAAATTATTATATGGATAATTTCTATTCTGCGGGAGCTATGTACTCAACGCCGCAGGATTTGCTGTTGTTTGATCAGGCAATTTTTAATCATAAAATATTAAAACCTGAGACGGTGGATGTAATGCTTAAGGGGGATGAAAAGCTTGGAGATGTTGCTTTTGGATTTTGGGTATACCCTAAGAAATTCGGAAATGTAAATACCATATTTGCTGAAAGGCAGGGAGCAGGGTACGGACATAATGCGAACTGGGTACACCTTGTTGATAAAGATCTTACTTTTATTTTCTTATCCAATACGAACACGACTGATCTTAATAAGATGCGCCTAAAAGTAATTGCTGCTTATTTGGGCCAGAAATAGATGGTGTTTGGTGCCTAAGCGTATTGGTTGATGATCTGCTGTAATTGCGTTGCCTGAACAACTCCAGATTGCCTCCAAAGAATTTTACCTTGTTTAAAGAGTATAAAAGTAGGTACACCTTGCACACCGTATGCGGCAGCAGCGGCTTGATTCTTGTCCACATCTATTTTTAGAATGGTTGCAGTCTCTCCAACTTGTTTTTTTAATGTGTCCAGAATGGGCGCCATAACTTTGCATGGGCCACACCATGTAGCATAAAAATCGACAAGTACCGGTTTATCACCTTTAATGATTTCTGAGAATGTAGCCATAGTATTACTAGTTTAATGTTATGTTATTCTAAGCAACAAACAGAATGCCACATACCTGAGTGGGATTTCTAATATATAAATTGATAGCTTTGTAAACTAGATTTTAATGATATGATTAGATACTGCTTTATACTGTTTATGATGATTCAACTGAACAGTTTTGCACAAGATTATAAAACACAGATTGCAACGCACCGCGAAAATTACAAGGCAGATTTTTTGAAGGATACCCGTTCACCGCTAAAGGAAGGTGATCTAAAGAATTTACATTTTTTTGAAGCCGATAGTAACTATAGGATAAAAGCGAATGTAGAGCTTTTAATGAACGAAACATCATTCCAAATGCCAACCTACACAGGTACTAGCAGGGAATATATACGTTATGCAATTCTTAGTTTTAAATTAAATGGCGAACCCCAGAAGCTTACTATATATAAAAGCATTTCTTTATCGAAAATTGCCGAATATAAGGATCATTTATTTCTGCCATTTACTGATGAAACCAACTCGGAGGAATCATACGGTGGTGGAAGGTATATTGACCTAAGCAGCCAGGATATTTCAGGAAATTTTATTGAGGTCGATTTCAATAAGGCCTACAGCCCTTATTGTGCTTATAGCGATGGCTATCAATGTCCTAAACCTCCGGCAGAAAATGACCTGAAACTTAAGGTTAAAGCTGGTGAAATGATATATACCGGAGATAAAAAACATAAATAATTTCTTTTGATAGAATTAAAAATCAGAGTTAGTTGATTTAATCAACTAACTCTGATAAGCATAAACCATATTTAGATTTGCTGTCTGCTTATCTTTAATACGCTTTAAATGATCTTGGAATAGTTCGTGCTCAGTTTGTGAGGCAGTTGCTAGCGCCGCTTGTTTGTAGTGCTCTTTTGCTGTAGCGAAGTCTTGTAATTCCTCAGCATTTAAGCCAAGGCTCTCATGAATGTGAGCTTTACAAACTCCTGGAACAGTTAATGCCTTTTTAGCTATGTTTTGAGCTAATTTATGCATTTTTAATGTGATCAACAGCTTTAGATAATGTTCATAAACATCAGGGAAATCAGCCTCCAGTTCTATGCACTTTTTATAATAGTAGCCGGCAGTTTGGTAATTTTTGAACTGATAATAATAAAAACTACCCAATTGATAATATGCTCTGGCATACTCCGGATCTGAATTAACGATTTCATGAAAAAAGTGAAGCGCTTTTGGCAGCTCGCCATAATGAAGTTCTTCTATTGCCTGCAGATACTTTTCTTCTACAGTGTATAAAATGTCCATAAGGATATATGTATGATTTGCTAAGGATTAAATAGCCATAGCAAATTGATTATAATAAAATAAATGATTTTTGTTTAGGTCTTAGCGTATTCTAGTTAAAACTAAAATCCATACCCAAGTCCATGAGCCAAGGAGACCGGCTAATGTTATTCTTTTGGATATATTTAAGACGTAGCATGATTTTATTTTTTTACAAATGTAGTTAATTTTTTTATTTAAAAACAGACTGCCATAGGGTTGTCAGTGGAGGTGGTTTTCTTTGTATAAGAAATGAGATTAACCACTAAAAACCCTACATTATGACTACGATTAACACAACCGCAGAAACAGTTTTGACGCCTTTATTTATTAACTCTAATGCTTTGTTAGACCATTGGCAAGGCCACCGCAGACTTACAAGACGTGTGATTGAGGCTTTTCCGGAAGATAAATTATTTAATTATTCTGTTGGAGGGATGCGTCCGTTTGCCGGTTTAATAAGTGAAATTACCAGCATGTCTGGTCCGGGGGTGAAAGGCATTGCTACCGACGAGTGGACAACCATTAATGAAATGGATCATCACACAGGAAAAACTGAAGTGAATTCCAAGGAAGCGCTGTTAAAGGAATGGGATAGGATAACAGATGAGATCAATACTTACTGGGCACAGATTCCAGAAGAGAAATTTCAGGAGGTAGTATTGGCATTTGGTCAATATGAAGGAGAGGCGTATGGTATTATCCTTTATTTTATCGATAACGAAATTCATCATCGTGCGCAGGCCACTGTGTATTTGCGTAGTCTAGGTATAGAGCCGCCTGCATTTTGGAACAGAGATTAATTGCCTAAATTGCATCCATGGAAAAAATCTATGGTGATCATGTAAATCTATTAACAATACCCGGGGAAGCATTTTTTCATCCGGGTTTTTTTATGGAGGATGATAGTTATATGTATCTGGATAAGTTAACTGAGGAAACCGAATGGAAACAGGAGCCCATAAAGATTTTCGGAAAAACCGTTCTTCAGCCTCGTTTTACCGCCTTTTATGGGGATGAGGATGTTAGCTATACTTATTCTGGTATTACCATGAATGCTTTGCCGTGGACATCGACCTTACAGAGAATAAAAGAAAATATTGAAACAGCTTTTGATACTAAATTTAATGCCTGCCTGTTGAACCACTATCGCGATGGTAAGGACTATATGGGCTGGCATAGAGATAATGAAAGGAATCTGGGTAATTGAAACCCAACCTAGAATTAATTTGACTTTTAGAACGATTAAAACTTAGTGGCTTTAGTTATTCGCTTTATACGCATTGGAAAAAAATATTGTTGTAATTAAGTCAGAAAAACATTTCAAGTTTTAATTGTATCTTAAACCCATTACTTTTGTTAACACTGTTAACTAAAATTAAACTAGTATGGGAATCGCAGAACGTAAGATCAGACAAAAGGAAGAGTTCAGGGCTAGCATACTTGAAGCTGCCTGGCTACAAGTGCTAACTGATGGCTGGCAATCTTTATCTATTCGTAAAATTGCCGACGCCATCGAATACAGTATTCCGGTTATCTACAATCATTTCGAGAATAAGGAGGCTATTCTTTTGGAATTTACTAAAGAGGGATTTCAAAAACTCGCAGATGCGCTGCTTGAAGTAAAGAATAAATATACTGAGCCATCAGAACAACTGGAGGCCATTGCTCATGCTTACTGGGATTTTGCTTTTGAACACAAGGAATACTATCAGTTGATGTTTGGCCTTGGGATACCTGCATGTGAAATGGTAAATCAAATTGCCGAAATGAAATACATGACTGGTATTATGATCACAACTATTCAGGAAGCAATTGCTTCGAGCAATAATACCGAAACCAACTATTTTCTAAAGTACCATACTTATCTCTCAATACTGCATGGTTTGGTTTCAATAGAGATGATCCAGAAAGTAGGAAAGCCCGATCCGGAGAAGAAATTAATCCTTCAGGATGCAATTTCGGGATTTATTAAATCACTTACAATTAAATAATCACCAAAATTTATATATTTAGCATCAACTGAAAAACTGAAAGTTTAAACATGAGAAAACTATTTAACACTAATTTCAACAATGAGGGCGTACATTTTATGCTGCTTATTACACGTATTGCTATTGCTGCATTTATGCTTACGCATGGTCTTCAAAAATTACCATGGCTTTTGGCAGGAGGTGAGATTCAGTTTGCAGATCCTATAGGTCTTGGTCAAACAGCTTCTCTGGTATTAACCGTGTTTGCTGAAGTTGTATGTTCCGTTTTAGTTTTGTTAGGTCTGGGAACCAGATTTGCAGTAATACCTCTGATTATACTTATGCTTGTGGCTAGTCTTATTATTCATGCACCAGATGCATTTGAGAAGAAAGAACTTGCATTTCATTACCTGCTTACTTACTTGTTTTTACTTGTTGCTGGCTCAGGTAAGTATAGCATTGATCATTTAATAAGCCGCAATATGAATGGCCGCAGACGGTAGTAAAAAAAGATTTGTATAATTTTACTGAATAATCCGTTATAGCTGTTATGAAAAAGATATTATTAGTTTGCCTGATGGCGATAGGGGTAGCTGGTTGTGGTATAAACAAACAGGCACGACAAATAAAAGCACTTGAAAGATGTAAATATAGGATCACTTCGGCTGATGAGATTACTCTGGCAGGAGCTGATGTGAAAAAGATGATCAGCAATCAGGATATTAATTTGGGTAGCCTTCCGGGACTTGCTCTGGGATTATTGAGAAAAGATGTTCCATTAAGAGCTCGGTTGAACCTGGAAGTAAAAAATCCTTCCGGTGATGATGCTTCTATTAATCAGTTTGAGTACAAAATATTGATTAACAGACAAGAACTTGCTGCCGGTTTTGTAAATCAGGAAGTAAATGTTGCTGCGGGACAGGCTACGGTAGTCCCGGTTGATATGGAAGTAAATATCTATCCGTTTATCTCCGATAGCAAGGTAATGAGGGAAATCACTGAGTTTATTCAATCTGGAAAGAATGGACCCGAAAAGAAAGGGATACTTACACTTAAAATCAGACCAAGTATTAAAGTTGCCGGTGGATTAGTGAAATATCCGGGCTTTATTACTATTGATAAAGAAGTAAGCAGCAAAATTCTCCTATAAGAACCGTAGTATTTTTGCATGATTGTTACGGAGTTTAGTTTTTAATAACACTTCGGATTAATGTTTTTTAATTATTTTCGGGCTATCTTGAGGTTACATAAAATGTAATCTAAGATATGTATATGAAGTTACGTTTATGCTTACTCCTGCTTACTGCGCTGGTTCCTTCGTTAATTAAAGCCCAAAATATGCAGCAACTTAATGCTGCTGAGATTAAACAAGGCCTTGAAGGATTAAATGTTGTTGGCAGTGTTTTATATATTGCTGCACATCCTGATGATGAAAATACCCGCTTACTAGGCTATCTGGCTAAAGAGAAAAAAGTTAGAGCCGGTTATTTATCATTAACCAGGGGCGACGGCGGACAAAATCTTATAGGTAATGAACAGGCTGAATTACTTGGGTTGATCCGTACTCAGGAATTGCTGGCCGCCAGACGTACAGATGGTGCTGAACAATTCTTTACAAGAGCAAACGACTTCGGATTTTCGAAGAATTCTGATGAGAGTTTTAAGATCTGGGATAAATCAAAAATACTTGCCGATGTAGTTTGGGTGATTCGTAAGTTTCAGCCTGACGTGATCATTACCCGCTTTCCTGAAGATTCACGCGCAGGTCACGGACACCATTCTGGTTCTGCAATATTGGCTCATGAAGCTTTTGTAGCGGCTGCTGATCCTAAGCAATTTCCTGAACAGCTTGCTTTTGTAAAGCCATGGCAGGCAAAACGCATTCTTTGGAATACCTTTAATTTTGGAGGTAATAATACCACTTCAGATGATCAGCTGAAAATTGATGTGGGCGGTTATAATGCTCTGTTGGGTAAAAGCTATGGAGAGATTGCTGCCGAAAGTAGATCTAATCATAGAAGCCAGGGCTTTGGTTCTTCCAGACAACGTGGATCAGCTATAGAGTTTTTTAGTTATGTAGCTGGTGAGAAGGCGTCTAAAGATATATTTGAGGGCGTAGATTTTACCCTTAATCGGAATCCTGGAAATGGAGAGATACAAAAACTTGTTTCTGAAATTAATGCTGAATACGATGTTGCCGATCCATCTAAATCGGTAATAAAACTTTTAAAGCTTAAGCAACTGGTAAAAGGAAAGCCCTTTAAACAAGATTTGCTGGACGACTTGATCCTGGCTTGTGCGGGAATCTGGTTTGAAAGTGCTGCGGTAAGTTCATCTTATGCTTTAGATGCTCCTGTTGACGTTAGAATACAGGCTATTGCAAGGGCTAAACAAGGTTTCCCCTTAAAGATGAGTATTGAGGAAATTAATAGCAAAGCTTCTTTTGATTTGCCGCCTAATCAATTTGTTTCTCAGGATAAAACTATATCAACTTCAGGTATAAAAATTACTCAGCCTTACTGGCTGGAAAAGAGACATACTTTAGGTTCGTATGTAGTTGATTCATTGTCAAAGATTGGGCTTGCAGAAAATCCAATAGGCTTAAGCGGTTTATTCCGGATCAAAATAGGTGATCAGGTGATTGAAAAGAAACGACCTGTAGTTTATAAATATACGGACCAGGTACGTGGTGAAATTTATAAACCTTTAGTAATTGCGCCCCCTGTAACTGCTACTATGGGTGAAAAGGCATTTGTTTTTATTAATAATGAGCCTAAAAGAATAGCTATTCAGCTCAGAAGTTTTAAGGATAATGCAGTAGGAGTATTGAAGCCCGCAATTCCAATGGGATGGAAGGTTGCTCCTGAAAATATTAGCTTTAACCTGGCTAAAAAAGGTGAAGAACAGACCGTTGAATTTACAATTACCCCAGCAGGGAGTACCATTAACGGTAATTTAGTTTTAAATGTTGTTGTTGATGGCAAAACATACAATCGTGCTTTGCATGTAATAGACTATGAGCATATTCCTACTCAAACACTTTTTCCATTTGCTGAGGCAAAGGTGGATAAGGTAGACTTAAAGTTGGCAGGAAAACGCATAGGTTATATAGCAGGAGCGGGAGATTTAGTTCCGGAGTCATTAAAACAGATTGGTTACGAGGTAATTAACCTAACCGCAGGACAGGTTGTGAATGGAGATCTTTCAGGATTCGATGCAATAATTGCTGGTGTTAGGTTATATAATGTAAGTGAACAGATTAAAAGCATGCAGCCCAAACTGATGAAGTATGTAAATGATGGTGGGACTTTACTGATTCAGTATAATGTAAATGGCCCTTTGCGACTAGATAACTTAGGTCCATACCCTTTTGGCCTGTCTCGAGATAGGGTAACAGAGGAAGATGCCAAAGTTACAATACTAAAATCTGATGATCCTGCTTTGAACTATCCGAATAAAATTACAGATAAAGATTTTGAAGGCTGGGTACAGGAGCGAGGATTGTATTTTGTTACCGATGTTGATCAAAAGTACAGGACCCTTTTGAGCATGCATGATGATGGTGAAGGTGAGAAGACAGGGTCTTTAATTATTGCAGATTATGGCAAGGGTAGATTTGTTTATACTGGTTTATCATTTTTCAGACAACTGCCCGCAGGCGTGCCGGGTGCTTATAGACTCTTTGTGAATTTAATATCAGTTAAGAAGTAATATAATAACAGCATGGCAGAACATGACAACCCGGTACCAGAGAAACCAGAGCAAGAGTTGCCGCCTTTTGTTAAAACCTGGAAACAGTTTTACCGGTTACTGATAGGCTGGCTTGTATTTCTGATCCTGATTTTTTACGCATTTACAAAATACTTCGAATGAGTGTTATAGATTGGGCAGTATTAATTCTTACACTCGTTGTAATTGTAGTTTACGGCATTTATAAAAGCCGTGGGGCTCAAAACATTCAGGGCTATTTACTGGGTAACCAATCTTTGCCTTGGTACCATGTTTGTCTGTCAGTTATGGCTACCCAAGCCAGTGCAATTACTTTTTTATCTGCACCTGGTTTGGCGTATTCTTCGGGGATGAGCTTTGTACAGTTTTATTTTGGTGTACCATTGGCAATGATCGTTTTGTGTATCACGTTTGTGCCTATTTTTCATCGTTTAAAGGTATATACCGCTTACGAGTATCTTGAACAGCGGTTCGACCTTAAAACAAGGGCTTTAACCGCATTTCTTTTTCTTGTGCAAAGAGGACTTTCTACTGGTATTACCATTTATGCCCCTTCAATTATCCTTTCTACTATTTTAAATATCAATACTACTTACACTACTTTGTTTATTGGAAGCTTAGTGGTGTTCTATACTGTTTATGGGGGTACAAAAGCAGTTTCCTATACGCAGATGCTTCAAATGAGCATTATATTTTGTGGTTTGTTTGCTGCGGGTATTATGGTAGTTCATTTACTACCTGCAGATATTGGCTTTGTGAAAGCGATAAATATAGCTGGTAAAATGGGTAGGGCAAATGCGATAGACTTCACCTTTGATCCGAATAATCAATACACTGTATGGACAGGTTTACTGGGAGGTTTCTTTCTACAATTATCGTATTTTGGAACTGATCAGAGTCAGGTTGGCCGTTATTTATCTGGCGCATCTGTTAGTCAGAGCAGACTGGGCTTATTGATGAATGGCCTTGTTAAAATACCTATGCAGTTCCTGATATTGCTGATAGGCGTATTGGTTTTTACTTTTTATCAATATAATAAACCACCCATATTCTTTAACAGTTTTGAGCTGAACAAGCTGGAGAATAGTAAATATAATCCTGAACTGAATAAAATAAAGGCCGACTATGATGTGGCTTTTAAAGAAAAGCAAGTTGAGGTTAATAAAATGAATGTTGCTTTGGACAAAGATGATAAATCGTTGATTGACCGGCAGAGAAAGGCATTGCAACAGGCAGACGAGAAGGAGAAGTCGATAAGAAAACAAGCTACTGACTTAATGGTTAAGAATGATGAGCATGCAAATACAAAAGATAATAACTATATATTTCTAAGTTTTGTAACTCAATATTTGCCACAGGGACTTATAGGATTATTGATTGCGATCATATTTCTCGCTTCAATGGGATCTACTGCCAGTGCCCTAAATTCATTGGCATCCACAACAGTGATTGATATTTATAAGCGTCTGATTAAGAAAGATGCTTCAGATCATGAATACTTGCAGGCTTCCAGACTTGCAACAGTATTTTGGGGTGTGATTTGCATTGTTATGGCACTTTACGCAAGTAAGATAGGTAATTTGCTGGAGGCTGTGAACATACTTGGTTCTTATATTTATGGTACCATACTTGGTGTTTTTCTAGTTGCTTTTTATGTACGGCATGTAAATGGTAGGGCTGTGTTTTTTGCAGCTTTAGCAACGGAACTGGTGATTATAATTATTGGTAAACTTGATCTTGTTGCTTACCTATGGCTAAATGTGATTGGGTGTTTATTGGTAGTTCTTTTGTCGGTAATTATTCAGAGTATGATGAAGAAAACAGGAATTGCCGGGGAGAAAAATAATATTTAATATGATACGAAGTTTTTTAACTGCTTTTGTTTTAACTGTTTCTACTGTTACGGTATTTGGACAGCATGCATGGAAAAAGGTAACTGATGAACTGATATTTAACAATCCCCCATTTGATCAATGCCATGCATCTACATTGGTTGAAATTGATGGAGGAAAATTAATGGCTGCATGGTTTGGTGGTAGTCATGAAGGAAGTAAAGATGTAAGGATCTGGCTATCTATAAATGAACAGGGAAAATGGACTAGCCCTGTTGCCGTTGCCGATGGTAAAGTGAATGGTGAATGGTCTTCTCCTTTATGGAATCCGGTATTATTTAAAACAAAGAAGGGAAAACTTTTTTTGTTCTATAAAGAAGGGCCCTCGCCAAGAGAATGGTGGGGAATGGTGCGAACTTCTGATGATAATGGCAAAACATGGTCTGCTAAAACCCGTTTGCCGGAAGGGGTGTTGGGACCAATAAAAAATAAACCTATTGAGTTAGCTGACGGGACAATTTTGTCTCCATCAAGTACTGAAACTGATGATAAGTGGAGTGTGCATATAGAACGGTCTGGAGATGGAGGTAAAACATGGGCGATTATACCTGTTGATGCAGATAGTAGATTTGATGTAATCCAGCCAAGTATATTGATTCATGGGGGAAATAAACTTCAGATATTATGTCGAAGTAAACAGGGGGTCGTTGTTGAATCGTGGTCGGAAGATAGTGGGAAAACATGGGGTAAATTAAGCGCTACCACTTTGATGAATCCTAATTCAGGAACTGATGCTCAAACATTGAAAGACGGTAAGCATATGATTGTTTATAATCCAACTGTTCCAGGTAAGGAATGGTTTAATGGGCGATATAAATTAAACGTCGCTTTGTCGGAAGATGGGGAAAAATGGAATGATATTCTAAAGCTCGAAGATGGCGATACTAAAAAGGAGTTCAGTTATCCGTCAATAATTCAGACTAAAGATGGCAAGGTTCATATCAGCTATACATTTGATAGAAGGAATATTAAGCACATAGTGCTTGAATAATTTGATAAATATAAGACAGGATGCTGATTTATGGTATCCTGTCTTATATTTATGTTTTTGGATAATATTATTTTTTAGTCTCAGCTAATAAGCCAGTATGTAATCTAATATATTCAGGATTTTTAATCTCAGTGGCTAATTTTATGCCTTCCTCTGCAGTGGCTGCTGCAGCTTTCTTATCTCCTGATTTTAATTGAACACGTCCTTTTAGTAATTTAACCCATGGCGCTTTAGGATCTGCAGTTTCAGCAGCGGTAGCCCATTCAAGTGCTTTGCTTAAGTCTTTTCCAGTTTCAAGGTAATAGTATGCAGCCTGAAAGTAAGGTTTTTTCTCTCCTTTCATTGCCTCATCAATACCTGCCATCACTTTGGCGTCAAAATCAGTAGATAAATCAACCGTTAAAGCAGTATTTTCCCACATTAACTGCAATTTGGCAGTATTTGGATAAACATCGGCAAATTGAATAGTAAATGTTTCTACTTTCTCCTTAAGTTTAGTTGGCTTAACCTTTATGCGCAATATATCATCACTTTCTTTATACTCATAGGCACCCCATTGTTTTGATCCTTTGTTTATGATTACGGTCCATTCACTCTCTCCTGGAATGGTAAATAATTCATATTCTCCGGCAGCAAGATCTTTTCCTCCAATTTTAACGGCCTCTGTAAAAGCGATGGTAGTAGCAGAATTAGCACCGGTTCTCCATACAGAACCATATGGTTCTAATCCGCCAAAGATTTTACGTCCCTTAGTGTTTGGACGAGAATAACTGATAGTTACTTTACCCAGACCAAAATCCTGAGAAATGGTTTGCCCTGAGCTTGGTTGAGGCATTTTTACACCTTGTGCCTTAAGCTCAGATTGTAATGATACCGTTAGCGCAATAAGCAGTACTGTTGTTAATGTCTTTTTCATGATCATAAATTTGTTTTAGGTGATCAGTCAGTTTGAACAGAGCTGATCTAAGTTTTGTTGACGCTAAATTACCACTTATTTGATGCTTTAATTCAACAAAATCTTAAATTCGTTGCTATGGTCAATTTGCGTAATACAATAGCAATTTTAGCGCTCTTTCTTATTTCTTGTTCTGGTGCGAAATATTTCTCAGAGCCAATATTGGAGACGGGAGTCTCCAAAAAGCTGGCTATTTATCGCAAATTGACTTTAAGTAATATCAACTACAAAATCGGACTGGATATTCCTAAGAATAGGAGTGAGATTATAAATGCTACAGAAGAAATAGCATTTCAACTTAGATCGACTAAATATCCATTGCAGCTGGATTTTAGAGAGGATGCTAAAAAGATAAAAAGTCTGGAAGTAAACGGTGTTTCTGTAGCGGTGGATCATAGGGAAGAACACTTGATTATAGATTCTAAATACCTAAAGCAAGGAGAGAATATAATAGGTTTGAGTTTTGAGGCTGGTGAGGCTGCACTTAACAGGAACAGTGATTATTTATATACTTTGTTTGTTCCGGATAGAGCGCGGACAGTTTTTCCTTGCTTTGATCAGCCTGATTTAAAAGCAACATATAACCTCACTTTAAAAATTCCGGCGGATTGGAATGCTTTGGCTAATGCTGGGTTAAAAGATTCTGTTGTTACAAACGACTGTAAAACCTACCGATTTAATACATCAGATACCTTAAGTACTTATTTATTTGCTTTTGCGGTAGGAAAGTTTACACTTGCAAATGGTAAAGTCGGAAACATGCTGACCGATTTTCTATACCGAGAAACTGACTCGTTAATTATAAAAAACAGCTTGAATGAAGTGTTTAACATTCATTCGAAGTCATTGAGTTATCTGGAACAGTGGACTGGAATTCCTTATCCTTTTCAAAAATTTGGTTTTGTGGCTATTCCGGATTTTCAGTTTGGAGGTATGGAACATGTAGGTGCAATTCAGTATAAGTCGTCGGCCTTATTTCTCGATGAAGGTGCTACTAAGGATCAACTAAATGGTCGCAATAACTTAATTGCTCATGAAACTGCTCATATGTGGTTCGGAGATTTGGTTACCATGAACTGGTTTACAGATGTTTGGATGAAAGAAGTTTTTGCAAATTTTATGGCTGATAAGAGTGCGGAAAATATTACTGGGAAAGAAGCATTTGATCTTAAGTTTTTGATAGATCATTTCCCTGCAGCTTATGGGGTAGATCGTACTACGGGTTCAAATCCAATAAGACAAGATTTAGATAATTTAAAAGATGCAGGAACACTTTATGGAAATATCATTTACCATAAAGCTCCAATAATGATGAGACAGTTGGAGCGTTTAATGGGAAAGGAGAAATTTCAATTAGGTGTGCAGGAATACCTGAAGAAATTTGCGAATAAAAATGCTTCCTGGCCAGAGCTAATTACAATCCTTGATAAACATTCGGAGCATGATTTAAATAAATGGAATAAGGTCTGGGTAAATGAGGCGGGAAGACCTTTGGTTGACTATACGGTTAAAGCTGTAGGTAATAAAATTAGTAAGTTCATAATTAAGCAGAAGCCAGAGTATGGGGCAAATAGGATTTGGCCACAATTAATAGAAGTAACTCTTTATTATCCTGGTTATAGTAAAGAATTAACAGTGAGCCTCAATAATAAAGAAGTTAGATTAAAAGCTGCTGAAGGAATGGATGTGCCATCTTTTGTTCTGTTTAACTCATCAGGACAGGGGTATGGTCTTTGGCCATTGGATAAAAAAATGTTTAATGAGATATATTTGGTTGATAAGCCTTTGAGCAGGGCTGCTGCCTATATTTCATTGTATGAGAATATGTTAAGTGGGAGGTATATTAAACCATCGGACCTGTTAAATCTGTTTGTAAAAGGGCTGGATCAGGAAAAAGAAGAGCTAAACCTCAAACTGATGACCAATTATATCAGTAGTATTTATTGGGGACTCATTTCAGCCTCCGAACGTACTGGCGTATCCACATCATTGGAGAGCAATTTGTGGAACAGTATGCAGAAGCAAAGTTTGCCTAATAACAAGAAGGTGCTTTTTAAAACCTACCAAGACATATATCTATCGGCTAACGCCGGTGAAAAGTTGCACCGAATTTGGGAAAGTCAGAAAATTCCTGCAGGATTAAAGCTGACAGAAGATGATTATACCTCATTGGCCTTTTCACTTGTATTGAGAGATGGTGATAGTTCGATTCTGGGTAAGCAGCTTAAGCGAATAAGTAATGGGGACAGACGAAAAAGATTTGAATTTATTATGCCAGCTGTATCTTCTGCAGAAACAAAACGGGATGCCTTTTTTAAGAGTCTTGAACTAAAATCGAATAGAGAAAAGGAATCAAATGTGGGGGCTGCCTTATATTATCTTCATCACCCACTAAGACAAACTAGTTCGTTTAAATATTTAGCGAAGAGTCTGGATATGTTGGCTGAAATACAAAAAACAGGAGATATCTTTTTTCCTCAAAACTGGCTTCAATCTACATTTGGGTATTATCAGAGCGCGGAGGCCCTAAAAATTGTTCAAGACTTTTTGGAAAAGAACCCCCGCTATAATCCAAAGTTGAAGGCCAAAATTCTTCAGTGTTCTGATAATTTATTTAGAGCACAAAAATTATTAAAAGAATAAGGTCATTATTTAAGTTCGGTATAGGTGATCTTAAAAGTTTGCTTACTTTGAAGTATTGTAAACTGTTTAGGGTAATCAACACTATCGTATTGATAACTGAAATCGGTATTTTCCAGCGGTTTATGTGTATTTGAATAGCTTAGCCTGTTGTTTGTATCGGCACAAAAAAAGCTGTAGCCCATTTCCAGAAATAGCAATTGAGCATGCTGTACATTCTTGAAGATTCCATTTTTTTCGTCATGGGTATATTTAATGGGAGATGCATCATTAGGAGAACCTTTTACGATAATACCTGATACATTTCCAGCTGAGCTATATGACCATGTACTTTCTTTATATGGATAAGAGGGGCCGTCGCCTGATGCTTGAATAGAAATCAGTTGTTCTTTAGTATTTCTCGTCAACATCAGGGAACCGGTAGGTGTATCTACTTTACCATCTATATCGAAAAATGTAACCTTTAAATCTGTATTGGCTGTTTTTCTAAAATAAATAGATTTAAAAGGTATTTTGCTTTTGTATTTAAGACATTCAAAGGGTAATTGATCTCGGTAAGTTATTTTAACACTGTAGCCATCGGAACTATTAACTTCTGAAATAAGAGCTGAGTTTTCGACGTATTTAAGGTTAATAATCAGATTTTCCGATTCCAGTTTTATGGGGATAAATTGTTTTTTAACAGGATCTGTAATAATCGGTTTATCTGTTTCTACAGGTTTTTCTTCTTTTCTAGGTTTAGCCTTTTTACAAGAGGCAATTAAATATAATTCCAACAATTGTAAGGACATATCTAAACTTTAATGTATTCATCATTATCTTTTGAAATGTTAGCGATCAACAGGTATCAAACATATTTATAAATATCTCTTTTAACAAATTTATTTTCTTTTTAGTTTGTTTTTTAGTTCTTTTAAAGAAATATAATTCTTTTTAAAGAATTGTAAGCGTATTGAAATATTGATAAAAGTATTGCTTGAAATACGGTCTGAAATTGGGTTCCTGTGCTTAAAACACGTACTTTTGCTTGACTATTTCTTTTAGCGACTAACGTTTATTAAACCCTAACTATGGACGATTTTTTAGCTGCCCGACTCCAGATGGCCTTCTCTCTTGGCTTTCACATTGTTTTTGCATGTATTGGTATGGTGATGCCCTTTTTTATGTCAGTAGCTCATTTTTACTGGCTAAAAACAAAAAAGGTTGTCTATAAGGACGTTACAAAAGCCTGGAGCAAGGGTGTTGCAATATTTTTTGCAACGGGAGCAGTTTCGGGAACGGTATTATCTTTTGAACTAGGACTCCTGTGGCCAACATTTATGGAGCACGCAGGTCCTATATTTGGAATGCCGTTTTCTTTAGAGGGGACGGCATTTTTTATTGAAGCGATAGCCCTTGGGTTTTATTTATATGGATGGGACAAGTTAAATCCGTGGTTTCACTGGGTGACTGGTGTTGTTGTAGGAATAAGTGGGTTATTGTCAGGAATTCTTGTGGTTGCTGCAAATGCCTGGATGAACAGCCCCGCCGGTTTTGACTTTGTGGATGGTAAGTATTTAAACATAGATCCTATAAAGGCAATG
Source organism: Pedobacter sp. 10L46_2 (assembly GCF_056395165.1). NCBI lineage: Bacteria > Pseudomonadati > Bacteroidota > Sphingobacteriia > Sphingobacteriales > Sphingobacteriaceae > Pedobacter > Pedobacter sp. 10L46_2. The sequence goes on along the minus strand of NZ_JBFTIZ010000034.1, from coordinate 9,335 downwards.
TTTAATGATGCCTGGTTTTCTCAGGCGCTCCATATGTCGGTTGCTGCATTTGTATCTACCGGATTTGCCGTAGCAGGTGTACACGCCCTGATGATTCTTAGAGGGAAAAATGTGCTCTTTCACAGTAAAGCTTTTAAAATAGCAGCAGTATTTGGAACAGTTGCAGCTTGCTTGCAACCTATCAGTGGTGATATTTCTGCTAAGGATGTTGCTCATCGCCAGCCAGCAAAACTCGCAGCTATGGAGGCTCATTTTCATACAGAAAGAAATGCGCCATTAATTATTGGAGGAATACCAGATACAGCGAATAAAAAAGTTGATTACGCAATTAAAATTCCTGGTCTGCTTAGTTTTATGACTACAGGGAATTTTAGTGGGGAAGTTAAAGGTCTCGACGTGATCCCAAAAGAAGACCAACCTCCGGTAGCGGTAACACATTATGCCTTTCAGATTATGGTTGGACTTGGAATGGCAATGGTGTTCATTGCTTTATTGTACTTTATAGCCCTTTGGAAAAAGAGACAATGGCTTAATAGTAACTGGCTATTAAAGCTTTTTATAATTGCAACTCCTATGGGATTTATAGCTTTGGAGGCAGGGTGGACGGTAACAGAGGTTGGACGACAACCCTGGATTATCAACGGTGTTATGCGGACTGTGGATGCTGCAACGCCAATGCCTGGAATTGCTTATTCCTTCTATCTCTTTACTGGTGTATACATTTCGTTGGCAATTATAGTGAGTTTATTGCTGTACCGTCAGATTACGATGGTTGGTAAATTATATGATTCTACTTCCAAACTACCTAAAAATTAATATTATGATCTATGTTGTTATTGTTTTCCTGTGGACATCAATTCTATTATATATCTTATTAGGTGGTGCAGATTTTGGAGCGGGAATTATAGAATTGTTTACCTCCAAAGGTAATCGATCCAAAACGCGTAAAACTATGTATGAAGCTATTGGCCCTATATGGGAGGCAAATCATATGTGGTTAATTATTGCTATTGTTATCCTTTTTGTTGGGTTCCCTAAAATTTATACTACAGTTTCAATCTATCTGCATATTCCATTAGTATGTATGTTACTTGGCATTATTGCCCGTGGAACTGCCTTCGTATTTAGAAACTATGATGCCGTTAAGGATGATATGCAAAAAGTATATACCCCAATTTTTATTTATTCAAGCTTAATCACCCCATTTTTCCTTGGAATAATTGCTGCCAGTTCCGTATCAGGTCAAATAGATGTTCAGGCACAAGATTTTCTTTCCGCCTATGTTTTTAGCTGGCTAAACTGGTTCTCTGTTTCGGTTGGGGTATTTACAGTTAGTATATGTGGTTTTTTGGCCACTATTTTTATCATAGGGCAGGCGGCTGACGATGACAGAAGCTTCTTTATCGGAAAAGCAAGGCGAACAATCTATACGGTTATGTTTTGTGGAGCACTAGTTTTTGTTGCTGCTTATCATGAAAACATCCCATTAGCAAGTTGGATTTTTGGAGACACTTTGGGTTTGACCGCCATTATTGCTGCAAGTATTTCATTGATTATTATGTTTTTCTTACTTCAGCGGAAGAAGCCTATATTGCTTCGTTTGCTTGCAGGATTTCAGGTTGCTATGATCTTATTTGCTGCCACATACAGCCATTTTCCAGACATCGTACTCCTTAAAAATGGGGCGAATTTATCGTTACTTACCCATCAGGGACAAGCAAAGGCGATAGATACATTAGGCTACGCCTTATTGATTGGCAGTATATTTATTCTGCCCGCCCTGGGTTATCTGATCTACATATTTCAACAAAAAAAGGAAGTACAGGAAGCCCATTAATTTGTATTGAGGTGGAATGCTATTGTAAAATTGATTGTAACAAGAATATTAACCGCTAAACTTGCTCATTAGGATTAAACCTAAGCGAGTTTAGTGAGTCATAATTCCAAAGCTATAGTTAATGACAAACTTTCACCAAATATGAAATCAATATTCTTAAAAATCACAGTAAATACTTTATTGCTCGCTGGTTTTTGCATGACAGTGCAAGCACAAAAACTTAAAGATGTGCAGGAAGGCAGTATAACTGCTCCGACTAACATAAAAGTTGATGGAAGAAATACAGAATGGAACGATACCTTTCAGGCCGAAAATAAACGGACCAGTATTTTATATACAATAAGTAACGATGATAAGAACTTATACCTTGTAATTAAATCAACTGATATAGCAAATAATTCAAAGATTCTTGCCGGTGGAATTACGCTTGCTATAAATACTGAAGGAAAAAAGAAAGAAAAGGAAAGCATTACACTTACATATCCATTGATTAACAGACCCGCACAAGGTGGTGGACAGGGAGGTGGACGGCGCCAAATGGGTGCCATAATGGGTGGAGGCGGAGGGGTAACGCAAACTCCTGAACAAAGAGATTCTATGATGGCTGTAATGCAAAAAAGGCAATTAAGTCAGGTCAAGGAAATTAAGATCAGCGGGTTTAAAAAAACAACCGATACCCTTATTTCCGTTTATAACGATTTAGGTATAAAGGCATTTGCTAGTATAGGGAATGACAAAGCATTCTTCTACGAATTGGCAATCCCATTTGAAGAGTTGGGCATTTCGAAAGATGCACCAAAGGAATTTGCATATAATATAAAATTGAATGGTTTACAATTTCAGAGACCAGATGGCGGTGACGGCGACGGAGGAGGAAGAGGCGGTTTTGGTGGTAATAGAGGCGGCGGTGGCGGTGGCAACTTCGGCCCTAGACGTTCTGGAATTGATTTTCAAGCATTAACCAGCCCAACAGATTTTTGGGGAAAATATATCCTTAAATAAGCTGTATACATAGATACTACTCACACACAAATAAACCACACAAACAAAAAATGAATTATTTATATAATGCATTGAGACCTGCTATTGTATTATTTCTACTGGTATTCAGTTCTGTAGTACTTTATGCACAGGGGCAACAAAATCCTCCTCCACCCTTGCCTACGCGTGAGATAAGTGGAATTGTAAAGGATTCTACAGACCTCGGAGTAATTGGCGCAACTGTTAGTTTAACTTCCGACAAGGATACCCTAAAAACCAGTACTAATAATGATGGTGTATTTGTTTTTAGAAATGTAAAGTCAGCAACTTACATTATTGTAGTTCAGAGTATTGGGTATGTTAATACCCCAGCAATGCGTTTTAAACAAAACGACACAAGCCCAAGGATTGTGATGGATCCAATAGTTCTTAAGGAAGAGCATAATACTTTGAATGAAGTAGTTATTAATGGAACTCCTTCAATTACCTATAAAACAGATACAGTTGAATACAAGGCCAGCGATTACATTGTCCGAAAGAATGCTACTGTAGACGAACTGCTCAAAAAGATGGAAGGTATGGAGGTAGGTACTGATGGAAGTTTAGTCCATCAGGGAGAAGCAGTTACTAAGGCCAAATTGAATGGAAAGGAATATCTTGGAGGTGACATCGCAAATGCAATTAAAAATCTTCCTGCTGAAATCGTTGATAAAATTCAGATTGTTGATGACTATGGTGATCAGGCGGCCCGTACAGGCGTAAAGGATGGTGATCCTGAAAAAATACTGAATATTACTACAAGAACAGATAAGTCTGTTGGAAATATGGTGAATCTGAACACCGCTGGAGGCAGTAAGGAAAGAAAGGAAGCCGGATTATTTGCTACGCGGATTAACGGAAATCAACAGATTGGTATAAACGGTAATTATAAAGATGCAATTAATCTTAATGCATTAAGTGGCACGACAAAGAATGCAAATGCCAGATTTAGTTTGCGTGATAAAATCGGGAAAAAAATAGACTATAATTTGGGCTATCAATTTCAAAATTCCAATGGAGACAATTTGAATGAGACCGAATCCCTAAGTATTTTAAATAATGGGCAATTGCACTCCAACAGTTCAAATACAGGCTTGCAAAAATCAAATAATCATAATTTTAAGCTTGAATTTGAAGTAAACCTGGACTCAAGTAATTACCTTAAAGTTGTCCCGACTTTCCAGTCTAATTCTACCGATAATAATGGCTCCTCCACCTTAAGCCAAAGAGGGAGTAGTCTTTCAATGGGGCTGGATCAGGACCGCCGCATAACAAATTCAAATTCCAGCACAGCGCCTCAATTTGGTATTTCCGCTTTTTATCAGCATCTGTTTAAAAAATACAGAAGGAATTTTTCAACCCAGATAGATTTGAATAAAAATAATCAGGATAATGAGCAGGAAAGATACAATTTCACAACTTTTTATACTGAAGCGGCGCAAGACGGGAAAGATTCTATAATTAATCAGATCATAGCACGTAAGAATCGACGTGATAATTATCGCGGGAGTATGACTTATGTGGAGCCTCTTGGAGTCAATACTCAATTCGAGGTGAATGCCCAGATAAATTACAATGGTTATGACAATACCGCGACGACAAGGGATATTTTAGATGGCGGCGTTTCAGATATTATAGATTCATTAAGCAACATTTATAATTATTCCTTTACACAGGGCCGGGTGGCGTTGAATTTTAGATATGGAATGACTAATGCTTCTAAAGTTCGTTTTTCTGTTGGTTTAACAGGTGTGCCAGCTTTATTATCCGGAACTAAAGTAAGTCTGGGTACGACAACAAACCGGACCAGTTTTAACCTGATCCCTATTGCAAGATTTGAATATCATTGGAGCAGACAGCAAAGAATATCCTTGAACTATTCAGGGAATGCAGTAGAACCAACATTTGATCAGATACAACCGGTAAGGGATGTTACAAATCCAAATAATCCGGTTATTGGTAATCCAGACCTGATAGCCACTTTTGTGCATACTTTAAGAGGTGATTATAATAATTATATTGCAAACTCCAAGCTCAATCTTTCACTAAACGTAAATGGGGCATATACGGAAAACGCTGTAATCAGAAATGTGGCAACTGTTGACAATCCAGATCCAAACCTCCCTGGCAGTAAAATTAATGAAACACGCTTTTTGAATGTTAGTGGAGTGTATAGACTAACCGGTAATTACAACATCAGTAAGCAACTCAACAACAGAAAGTATAATTTGCAACTTAATGGTACGGTGAGTTATAATCATAGCCTGAGTATGCGGGACGGTATCTTGAATACTACTGATATTACTTCTTTCGATCAGCGCTTTGGCCCAAAAATTAATCCTACGGAGTGGTTCGAAATCAATCCGAACATCGGATACAAAAATGAAAAATCTAATTCAACGCTTCGTTCCGGTAATAATGAAATTAACACGCTTTCTCTTAATTTAGATGGAAGAGTATATTTATGGGATGTATGGATGTTGGGTTACAATGGCAGTAAGCAGTTCATAAATGGTATAGTCGGAAATACAAATAATAGCCCTTTAGTGATAAATGCGAGTTTGGAACGTCAACTGTTTAACCGGAGAGGCCAGATCACTTTTCAGGCATTTGACATTTTAAATCAGAATAATTTTCTAAGAACACAGCAACCAGATGATGGCGGTTATATAAATACAAGAGTAAATCCCATCAGTAGATACTTTATGCTTAAACTGAGTATGAGACTGCAAAAATGGTCTGGTTCTCAAGGACGTGGTGGTAGAGGCATTATGCGTCGCGGAGACGGAAGCTTTATGTAGGACTTGATTTTTTAGGTGAGACACCTATGTTGATCAAAAATCCGTATTTTGGGTAGCTAACCAAATGCGGATTTTTTTGTCTGTTGTAATTTATGAGGAAAACTCTACTAATCATCCTAATTCTATATTGTTTTACCCATTTTGAAGGTCTGGGCCAAATTGGCACACCTCAAATACTTAACTATAATAATGACCAGTATAAAGCCGGAATGCAGAATTGGGATATTGCTCAAGACAAGAACGGTATTTTATATTTTGGCAATAATGAAGGTTTACTGAGGTTTGATGGCAGGTTCTGGAATCTTATTAAATTGCCAAATTTTACTTCTGTAAGATCTGTTGAAATAGATTCGAAAGATAGGATCTTTATTGGGGGACAGGATGAAGCCGGATATTTTTATCCAGAGAAAAATGGAATATTGAAATATCATTCAATTATCCCTCTCATCCCCGAAAAATACCGAAGTTTTGCCGATATATGGAATGTTGCTATTATAGATGATGCAGTAGTTTTCAGAACAACCAGCGTTATTCTTTATTATAAAGATGGGGTTGTAAAAACCTATAAACCAGATATAGAATGGCAATTTGCAGGTAAGAGTAATCATCAGTTTTTTGCTCATTCTAAAGGGCATGGATTAATGATTTATGACGGTGAGATCTGGAAACCATATTGTTCAGATCCAGTGTTGCTAAAATCTGCGGTGACTTCCATAATAGAATACAATAAAGACACCATGCTGGTCGCCACGTTAAAAAATGGACTTTTTTTAATGCACAACGGAAAACTTACACCTAAACCAACAGCCCTGGATCAGATATTTTATAACGACAGGATTTATGGTGCTGATAGGATAGACAGTAATAAGTACGTAATTGGAACTACCTCTGCAGGGGTTCTAATTATTAACAAACAGGGGAAGGTTTTACAAAAATATACCTATAAGGATGGTTTACAGAATAACAATGTAAGAGGCTTTATTACTGATAGGAGCAAAAACCTTTGGTTAGCACTGAATGATGGGATTGATTATGTTGCCATTAACAGCGCAGTAAAAAGCATATTTCCTGATAAGAATAAACAGATAACAAGCTATGCTATACGTAATTTCAATGGGAAATTATATATCGGAACATCTAATGGCTTATATGTAACAGAAATTGAAGATGGTATTGCTGATTTAAGTTTGTCGACCAAAGCATTTACGGAAGTTAAAAACTCTAAAGGGCAGGTCTGGAATCTTAGCGAAATCAACAACAAACTTTTAATGGGGCATGAGGATGGCTTTTTTGAAATTGAAAATGATGTTGCCCATCAAATATATAATCGGCCGGGAACATGGTTGTTTGAACCAACTTCAGAGGTTTATCCTTCACAGGATATTATAGCTGGCACCTATCTGGGTCTTCAGAAAATAAGTTATAGAAATGGAAGTTTTACCAATCAGGGCAAAATCATCTATACAGATAAGCAAGGGCTGCCTTCACATTTGTATAATTACATTTTTAAAATAAAGAATCGGGTTGTGGTCGCAACTAAAAATGGTGTATATGAATATGATGCGGCAAAAGATAATTTTAAGCCTTTTGTCTTACTTAGCGAAGCATTAAAGCAAATGCGAATCCAATATCTTAAAGAAGATTCTAAAGGAAACTTATGGTTTGTCTCAGATAAAAAAGTTGGAATATTAGATTTTGGACATCCAACAACTACAAAATCATTTACAATACATTATTTTCCTCAGCTAGATGGTAAAATAGTTGGTGGATTTGAGTCTATTTATTATCTGAATGATGAGAATGTTTTTATAGGTGCCAATAAGGGTGCTTATCATTTAAATTATGCCAAGTATTTGGAGAATATCCCAAAACCTAATGTTTTACTAGGTACAGTAAAGCTTTTTGGTAAAAAGGATAGTACAATCTTTGGTGGTTATTTCCTGAATAAAGATAAAATGGTAAAAACTCAGGATTTATCCTCTGTTTTAAAACTTGCGAATGTGTACAGTTCTCTTCATTTTGAATATTCATCTACACTATTTGAGCATCAGGCAAATATTGAATTCGGTTATCAACTTGTTGGCTTTGATAAAGAATGGTCGTCCTGGACGCAAAAAAGTGAAAAAGATTATACTAACCTCCCTGCCGGGAAGTATACATTTAATGTTAGAGCCAGAAATAGTTTTGGCAACGAGTCTGAAGTTGTGGGGTATACTTTTGAAATTTTGCCTGCCTGGTATCAAACGATATGGATGTATATGTTCTATGTATTGCTCCTGGGCGTAATTATCTATATGTTCTTTAAGTGGCAAAAGAAGAAACATATCAAAGCCCAGACCAGATTAAGCTATCTTCATCAGCTTGAAATGGATCGTAGCGAAAAAGAAATCGTCCGTTTAGAATACGAAAAACTGGAAGCCGATGTAAATTATAAAAATAGAGAGCTATCTAATATGACTATGCATCTGGTCCAGAGAGGCAAGGTGCTGGCTAAAATAAAAGAGGTGATTTCTGCTGTAATTAAAAATCACGATATCAACGACAGTTCCCCCAGCTTCCGACACTTGATCCGACTCATAAGAGATGTTGAAAAGAGTGATCAGGACTGGGAAAACTTCTCAATCCATTTTAATACTGTTAATACTAATTTCTTTAATAAGCTAAAAGATCAGTTTCCGGAGCTCACACCTAATGAGCTTAAATTATGTGCTTATCTTAAAATGAACCTTTCTACCAAGGAAATTGCTCAGCTCATGAACATTACAATAAAAGCAGTGGAGGTAGGAAGGTATCGGTTAAGGAAGAAACTGCATATTCAGTCTGAAACTAATCTATATGATTTCCTTATCCAGATATCAAGAACTGCTGAGGGCTCCTGATTAAAATAACTGTATTGTAAATCAGGAGTTTAGTTGCTCGCTGTAGTGGCGATGTAGTGGCGCTTGTATGGCGATAATGCCTTTGAATTTCTTTTTGTAGGGGTAGTGTAGTGGTATGGAAATATTATAAAAACCGTTTCCAGGTATAGATTTGAGTTAGCTGAAACCGCCAGGTGGAAGCCAAATTAACCAATTATAAACTAAACTAAATCTTATTGTATGAAAAGAAGTCTTACACTTATTTTCTTCGTTTGCTGTCTTCTTATGTCCCCATTTGCCTCAATGGCACAGGAAGTAACAGCAACGGGTAAGGTAACAGACAAGAGCGATGGAAAACCATTGCCAGGAGTTACCATAACATTACAAGGCACCACAAAAGCAACGCTCACAGACGCCAGCGGAAATTTTAGGATCGCGGTTCCCTCTGCAGGGTCAAAACTAATCATCAGCCAATTGGGGATGGTTTCACAAACAATAACCGTAACTAATAGCTCCTCTGTTAACATTGCATTAGAGACAGACGTTACTGCATTAGGAGAGGTAGTAGTAGTAGGTTATGGAACTCAGAAAAAGAGTAACGTTACTGGGTCAATTTCAAGTGTAAAAGCTAAGGACCTGGAAAGCATGCCGATAAATAGGGTCGAACAGGCTTTACAGGGCAGAACTTCCGGAGTAACCATAGCAACAAATAACGGGCAACCGGGAAGTGCAGCCACGGTAAGGATTAGGGGGTATACTACCTTTGCAAAAGATGGTAACAACAATCCTCTATGGGTGGTTGACGGAGTGATTGTAGAT